>NZ_JBIDFB010000001.1:0-310308 GCF_046635565.1 Gilliamella sp. BG7
TGACCATGATATTTGTCTCCTATGATTTGTATTTATATTATAGAGGCGAATTGTGTCCACTTTTTTGGCGAGGATCATAAATATTATATGATTGATTGAATTTCTCTACCCATCAAATTTTGTTATAATTACAACAAAAACCTCTTTGTTAAGCGATTAACGTTGGTAAAGATAATGAAATTTAATGAAGATACTCGCGTAAAAATTCCTGTTATTCTGCATTTAGCCCGTTTAGGCTATCAATATCTATCACTCAAAACCCAGCAATGGGATAAAAATACCAATATATTTCCGGTTCAATTTCATGAAGCTATGGCTAGAATTAATCCTGAGCTAACTCAGGATGAGATTAATCGTCTGTTGCAAGATATTAGCCTGTGCCTTGATAATGAAGACCTTGGTAAAGCTTTTTATGAAATGTTAATCAATCGTTCAGGTATCAAGTTAATTGATTTTGAAAATTTTAATAATAATAGCTTTCATGTTGTGACAGAGTTGACCTATCAAAACGAAGATGAAGAGTTTCGTCCGGATATTACTTTATTGATTAATGGATTACCGCTTATTTTCATTGAAGTAAAAAAACCGAACAATCGTAAAGGGATGCAAGATGAGTATAATCGCATTAATAGACGTTTTCAAAATAAAAAATTTAGGCGTTTTGTTAATATAACTCAGTTTATGATTTTTTCTAATAATATGGAATATGATGAAAATGCATTGCAGCCAATTGATGGCGCATTTTATGCTAGCCCATCTTACCATAAACTGAGCTTTAACTATTTCCGAGAAGAAGATTTAAACTTTACAACGTTACTTAAATCATTAAATGAAGAACAAGAGCTGGTCATCTTAAAAGATAACAACTTGGAAGTTATTCGTGCCAGTTCGGAATTTGATATTAATAAAGACCCCAATCGACCAACTAATCGAATTTGTACGTCCCTAGTAAGTCGGCAACGCTTAGCTTTCATCTTACAATATGCTTTAGCTTATGTTTCTGAGCGTGATGGTTTGCAAAAACATATCATGCGTTATCCGCAGATCTTTGCTACTAAATCTATTGAAGAGCGACTTAATAGCAATATTAAAAAGGGTATTGTTTGGCACACTCAAGGTAGTGGAAAAACCGCATTAACCTATTATAATGTCCGATTTTTAACCGATTATTTTCAAAAAAAGCAAATTATTCCTAAGTTCTATTTTATTGTGGATCGGATTGATTTGCTGGAACAAGCTCAACGCGAATTTACTAACCGAGGATTAGTCGTCCATGTTATTAATTCTCGAGAGCAGTTTAGCCAAGAAATTAAAAATCAAAAAGCGATTCATAATCATAGTGGCCGTCCTGAAATTACGGTTGTTAATATTCAGAAATTTAAAGACGATCCTGATGTTATTTTAAATAACGATTATAACCTTTCGATTCAGCGTATTTATTTTCTAGATGAAGTCCATCGCAGCTACAAACCCACGGGTAGTTTTTTAGCTAATCTTACTGAGTCTGATCGAGATGCCATTCATATTGGTCTAACCGGAACACCACTGTTAGGCGACAATAACTCACGTCGTTTATTTGGTAATTATATTCATAAATACTATTACAATGCCTCTATTTCTGATGGTTATACATTACGTTTAATTCGTGAAGATATTGCAACACGTTATAAACATTCGTTACAAAAAGCGATTGATGAAATTGAAGTTAAGCAAGGTGAAATTAACCGTTCTTTAGTGTATGCCGATCCCCATTTTGTCGAGCCAATGCTTGATTACATTATTACTGACTTTGAAACCAGTCGTCATGCCTATAATGACGCATCAATTGGCGGTATGGTAATTTGTGATAGTGCCGAACAAGCAAAGCAAATGTTTACGATTTTTAATGAAAAATACGCGGGGCAATCAAGACAAGCACCACTCAAGGCGGCCAATGAAAGTATTTATTCCGTTTTAAAAATCGCAGAACCGAACAGTTATTATGAGACTAAAAAATGGCAAAATTGTCGGGTGAATTCTGCTGCACTAATTTTGCATGACGTTGGAACCAAAGAAGATCGTAAAATATTGGTAGAAGAATTTAAAGCGGGAAATATTGATTTTCTATTTGTTTACAATATGTTACTTACTGGTTTTGATGCTAAACGGCTTAAAAAGCTCTATCTTGGACGTATCATTCGCCAACATAACTTGCTACAGGCACTCACACGAGTTAACCGACCTTATAAAAATTTTCGTTATGGTTATGTTGTCGATTTTGCAGATATACGTAAAGAGTTCGATGCAACAAATCGCGCTTATTTTAATGAGCTACAAGATGAGTTGGGTGATGAAATTGAGCATTATTCACACTTATTTAAGTCGTCTGAAGAAATTGCAGCAGAAATCGAGCATATCAAAGATGTATTATTCCGTTTTGATTGTGAAAACGCAGAAATTTTTAGTGATCAAATCAATCAAATTGATGATAAAAAAACGTTAAATATATTAAAAAGAGCGTTAGAAGATGCCAGAAGCCTTTATAATATTATTCGTTTACAACAAGATTATGTTTTTTTAACTCACCTTGATTTTGAAAAGCTCAATCATCTTTATCGAATGACGGTCGATAGGTTAACTACTTTAAATTATAAAGAAAGCATTGAACAAGGCCGTGATGATCTCAACTTAATCAATATCGCTCTGGAAGATATTATTTTTGAATTTATCAAAATCGGGGAAGAAGAACTAGTACTTGCCGATGAATTTAAAGAAACACTTCGTAAAGCGCGCGAAGCATTAAGTAACAATTTTGACCAAGAAGATCCCAAATTTATCACGCTCAAAGAAGAGTTAGAAAGACTGTTCAAAAAGAAAAATTTACGTGAAATCAAACAAGAAGAGATGAGACAAAATATACCAGTATTAAATCATATTTATCAGCGTATTAAAGAGCTAAACCGTCAAAATGAACTACTTCGGAAAAAGTATCAAGGTGATCGAAAGTACACCCGATTACATAAACGTTTGTTAGAAAATCATCAAACTCAAGCATCGGAACGCAATATTTATGAAGCACTATTAGGTGTTAAACAAAATACGGATGATTTAGTTTTGCGTAACTTGCAAATATTGGATAACGAAAGTTATTTTAAACGAATGGTTATGCCAAATATTATTGAACATTTTGTGGAACGCCAAAATATCAATCTTAGCATTAACGCATCTGACTATCTCAATCAATTGATTGTAAATGAATATTTAAAAGAATTTAATTATGGAGCCTATTCGTGGTAATAGAAATTAAGTTACAAGCTAATACCCTAAAACTTATTGATGATTTAAAAAGCGTTTGTGCTAACTATGGGTTAGGCAACGATGGCAATGAATTTAAAATCATTACTCAAGCATTTTTATACAAATTTTTAAATGATCAATTTATTGCTGAGGCTAAAAAGAAAGATAAAAATCTTGCCAAAGTCAAAGATGCTGAAGAGTTTTATAAGTGTATATCAGCAATGAGTGAAGATGATTTTGCGCAATTAGAACGAAAAATGGATGGAAATATTGCTAAATTGAAGCCGATTCATTTTATCCGTTTTTTGTTTCAGCGGCAAAATGAAGGTGACTTTGCTAAATTAGTTGATGATACCTTGATTGATATAGCGACATTGAATAATGATATTTTTGCCATCAAAACTGAAGGGGAGGCCAAAGTCGTTCTTTTTGATCGCATCAGCCAATTTATTGCCGATCCCGCAAAGCGGGATGAATTTTGTCGAGCAATCATTAATAAGCTGGTGAACTTTCAATTTAGTTTTGAAGGTAGCTTTGCAAAAGGCTATGATTTTTATGCCACAATCTTTGAATACCTCATTAAAGATTACAATAGTAACAGCGGGGGAAAATATGCTGAATACTATACACCACATGCAGTAGCACGCATTATGGCGGCAATTTTGGTGCCCAAAGAACAACATAAAGTATTAAGAAATATTAGCTGCTATGACCCTGCGGCAGGTTCTGGGACACTATTAATGAATCTTGCTCATGCGATTGGTGAAGATCGCTGTGCTATTTACACGCAGGATATTTCGCAAAAATCATCTAACCTTCTACGCCTTAACTTAATTTTAAATAGTTTGGTTCTTTCTATTTCTAATGTGATTCAGGGCAATACATTACTACATCCCTATCATAAAGAAGGCAATCGATTAAAACGATTTGACTATATCGTCTCTAATCCACCGTTTAAACTCGATTTTAGCGATTTTAGAGAACAGTTGGATTGTGATGAAAATCGACAACGTTTTTTTGCTGGAATTCCAAAAATCAAAGCAAAAGACAAAAGTAAGATGGAAATTTATCAGCTTTTTTTACAGCATATTATTTTTTCGCTTAAGCCAGCAGGAAAAGCGGCTGTTGTTGTACCAACTGGATTTATTACAGCACAATCTGGTATTGATAAAGCGATCCGTCAGTATTTGGTCGAAAATAAAATGCTAGCCGGTGTCGTGTCAATGCCCAGTAATATTTTTGCAACAACGGGAACGAACGTATCAATCTTATTTATCGATGGCGCGAATAAAAGTGATGTTGTGCTAGTCGATGCTTCCAATCTGGGGGAAAAGATAAAAGAGGGTAATAACCAAAAAACAGTACTCAAACCAACTGAAGAACAACAAATTATTGAGATTTTTAACCAAAAACAAGCAAAAGATGATTTTTCAGTAGTAGTTAGCTATGAAGAGATTGCTAATAAAAACTACTCATTAAGTGCCGGACAGTATTTTGATGTCAAAATTGAATATGTCGACATTACCCCAGAAGAGTTTGCTGTAAAAATGAAGAAGTTTAGTGATAATTTGGAAAGCTTATTTAGTCAATCTCGCCAGTTAGGAGATGAGATTAAAAAGCAATTGGTGAAGGTGAAGTATGAGTAAAAACGAATTAAGACAATTGGGTACTATAGCTATCTTTAACCCTCCAGAAAGGGTATCTAAAGGAGATAGATTAAAAAAAGTTCCTATGGAATATTTAACGGCATGGCAAAAAAAAATTACAGGATTTATTCTTAGTGAGTACAAATCAGGTAGTAAATTCAGAAATGGGGACGTTCTATTAGCAAAAATAACACCATGTCTTGAAAATGGAAAAACAGCTTATGTAAATATTTTGAATAAAAATGAAATAGGTTTTGGTTCAACAGAATTTATTGTTTTAAGGGCTACCGAAGATCTTGATAGTCATTATTTATATTATCTGACAATAAGTCCTACTTTTAGGAAAAAAGCAATTAGTTGCATGGAGGGGACTTCAGGTCGTAAACGAGTAAATGAAAACGCTTTAAAGCGTTATGAAGTTTTGATACCAGCTAAAATAGAGCAAAAAAAAATTTCTAATTTTTTGAACTTATTAGACAAAAAAATCGAGCTCAACAATCAAATCAACGCTGAACTTGAGTCAATGGCTAAAACACTATATGACTATTGGTTTGTACAGTTTGACTTCCCCGATGAAAATGGTAAACCCTACAAGTCATCTGGTGGAAAGATGGTCTATAATTCGGTGCTTAAGCGTGAAATTCCTGAGGGGTGGAATGAAAGTCAAATTGTAAAGATTGAAAACAATATTATTACAGGAAAAACGCCACCTAAAGAAAATTCAGACTATTTTTCTGGTGATGTGCCCTTCATTACTATAGGTGATATTAGGGGAAATACGTTTATTGTCCACACAGAAGAAACGCTCACGCGAAAAGGTGCAGATTTTCAAAAAAATAAATATTTACCAGAAGATACGATTTGCGTTACCTGTATTGCTACGCCAGGTTTGATCGGTCTTACAACTACTTTATCCCAAACTAATCAGCAAATTAATTCGATAATTTGCTCAAAAGAATATCATAAATATTTCCTTTATTTCACATTAAAAGGATACTTTAATGCGAACTTAAAAGTAAAAATAGGAAATACTTTTGCTAATATGAATAAAAAAGATTTTTCAGAGATTGAACTTATTTATCCTTCGAAAAATTTGCTTATCAATTTTCATAAAAAAGTTTCATCAATTTTTGAAAAAATAAAATCAAACACTAAAGAAAGTAATAAATTATCTAAACTCAGAGATTTTCTTCTTCCGATGTTGATGAATGGCCAAGTAACCATAAAAGATTGATTCCCCCTATTAAGCCGTTTTTATGACGGCTTTATTCGTTATTTTGAACTAAGTTTATTTTGTACTCTTCAGGCTGTCATCAAAATAGTTAGGGGCTGTTGATCTTTGCTGTACATAAATCACTCAACAATACATTGGCAGCCACATTAACATAAATGCCAGTGATACCATACTGGCATAATTCCTTTCTAACTTATCGTATCTAGTTGATATTGAACGATATTGCTTGATTCTAGCAAAGGCATTCTCGACTAAATGACGATAGCGATAAAGGCACCTATCCATACTGCTTTTATCTATATCCTTACCATAATTACGTTTAGCAATCACCGTTCGTCCGCCTTTTTGACGAACAAAGCACCGAAAAGACTCGCTGTCATAACCTTTATCGGCTATCACTGTATTCACTTCATCGAGCTTTTCAACTAGGTTTTCTGCATAAGTGATATCATGTCGTTGTCCTTCAGAAAGCTCAAAACAAATAGGCAAACCACCACTATCAACCGCAAGATGAATTTTAGTTGAATTACCACCACAGCTCTGACCTATTTGCTCACAATGCTCCGTTGCAGCGCCTGTACTATGTTGATGAGCCCTGATAATCGAGCCATCTAGGAACACCCATTCAAAATCCGCTAGTTGTGATAAATGTTTGAAAATATCAACTAATATTCCTTTTTTAGACCACAAATTAAATCGTCTATAGACGGTGCTCCATTCACCAAACTCTTCTGGCAAATCTCGCCAAGGAATACCGGTTCTCATTCGGAAAAGGATCCCTTCAAACGTCATCCGATGCTCGGATTTATTATAAACTCGGCCGGTATTTTTCATTATTTGTAGTAGCTTTTCCCACCGTTTATCTGTTAGCATTGTTCTTGGCATGATAAATCGAGTTATGGTTGTTTTTTTGCAGAATTATTATAACTCACATCATGCCGTCTAAAAATAATCACGAAAGATCAACACGCCCTAATTATAAAAATATTAACAAAAAAGCAGGACTAATAGCCTGCTTTTTTATTACTACTATCGATCGTTTTTAACGCATGGTAACAAACTCTTCGGCAGCAGTTGGGTGAATAGCCACCGTATTATCAAAGTCTTTTTTAGTTGCTCCCATTTTAAGCGCTACTGCAAAGCCTTGTAACATTTCGTCCATTCCGTAACCAATACCATGAATACCAACAATTTTTTCATCTTTCCCCACACATACTAATTTCATTCGACAAGGTTGTCGATGCTGTGTTACTGCGGTGTACATTGCTGTAAATGTTGATTTATACACTTTTACGTTTTCTTCACCATACTGCTGTATTGCTTCCGGTTCAGTCAATCCTACTGTACCAATTGCAGGATGAGTAAATACGACGGTCGGAATATTACTGTAATCTAAATGTTCATCAGGTTTATTGTTAAATAACCTTTCTGATAAGCGGCGCCCTGCGGCAACTGCAACAGGTGTTAGCGCTATAGCGCCTGTAATATCATCACCGACAGAATAGATGCCCGGGACATTGGTGTTTTGGTATTTGTCGACGATAACAAAACCTTTATTATCAACCGCAATTCCTGCCGCCTGTAAATTCATGTCATTTGTTGCTGGATCACGTCCAATTGCCCAAATTAAACAATCAACTGTGTAACTTTCGCCATTTTCGAGGTTTAATGTTAGTGAATTATCACTATTTTTAATTACCGATTTTGGAACCGCAAAAGTATGTAATTGTTGTCCTTCAGTAGCAATAACTTCCATTAAGGTTTCAACAATAAGCGGATCAAAAGATCGTAGTGGTGTAGCATTGCGAACAAATTGATGTGTTTGTGCGCCCAAAGCGTGTAATACGCTTGCTATTTCGCAAGCAATATAACCTGCACCAACAACTGCCACACGTTTTGGCAAGGCTTTTAGAGCAAAAAAGCCATCTGAAGTAATGCCATATTGCGCACCTGGAATATTGGGAATGCTTGGTTTTCCGCCAACAGCAATTAGAATATGATCAGCACTATAGTGTTCGCCATTTACCTCAACGGTGTGAGAGTCAACAAATTTTGCATAGCCATGAATGACGTCAACTTTGTTATTAGTAAGTACCCGATCATAAGACTGATGAATGCGATCAATATAAGCAGTTCGACTAGCAATTAATTTATCCCAATTGAATTGATTAATAGTGGTATCAAAACCGTAATCAGGACCATAATGTTTAATAGCTTCTGCAATTTGAGCACCATACCACATTACTTTTTTGGGTACACAACCAACATTAACACAGGTTCCACCTAATAATTTGGCTTCAATAATGGCACATTTTTTTCCATAGGACGCAGCTCGATTAATTGATGCTATCCCTCCACTACCACCACCAATGGCAATGTAATCATAATGTTTGGTCATAAAATATCCTTAATACTCTTTTTCGTTATTTGCTTATTAGCTTTGCATAAAGATCACAATAAAAAAAGTATTAATTTTGAAATTTAACAATAGTTATTAACGATTGATTAAAGTGTATTAATTTTTTTACTGATTTTTATCTTAAACAAGGATTAACTAAGGTTATTAAGAGTTGAAAAGCCAATCGGCTACTTATTTCAAAGTAGCCGATTTTATTTGTGATTATTTAGCTTAGCGTTCTTTTTATTGCGTTAATAATGTTGGTTGTTGAACATCCATCTTCAAAATTGAGCACTTTAACAGTTCCACCAGCAGCAATAACTTCTTTACCGCCTGCGATATCTTCAGGTTTATAATCGCCACCTTTAACTAATACATCGGGTAAAATAGTGGCTATTAATCGTTGTGGTGTTTCTTCCTCAAATGGCACGACCCAATCAACTGAATCAAGTGCACCTAATACAATCATTCGTTGCATAAGCGGGTTTATTGGTCTTGATTCACCTTTTAACTGCTTAACCGAAGCATCGCTGTTCACCGCAACTATTAAACGATCACCAAGTTTACGCGCATTAGCAAGATAAGAGACATGCCCAGCATGTAAAATATCAAAACAACCATTGGTCATGACAATTTTTTCACCACGCATCCGTGCTTTTTGAACTTCTTCTTTGAGTTCTTCTTCTGTCATTACACCAAAACCGTCATCAGCACGTGCTCGAATGGCATTACTTAACTCTACTTGCGATACTGTTGAAGTGCCAAGTTTACCAACAACAACACCCGCTGCAGCATTGGCTAAGAAACAGCTTTCCTCTAAAGATTGCCCTGCGGCTAAAGCTGCGGCTAATGTGGCAATTACAGTATCGCCAGCACCTGTGACATCAAATACTTCTTTAGCTTGAGTCGGTAGATGATAAGTTGGTTTATCTAATTGAAGCAATGTCATGCCTTTTTCACTTCGTGTAACCAATAGCGCTTTTAGCTGGTACTGTTTAATCAGTTGGTGGCCTTTTTCTATGATTTCATCTTCACTTTGACAATGACCAACTACCGCCTCAAACTCTGACATATTTGGGGTTAAGATTGTTGCACCGCGGTAACGTTCAAAATCAGTCCCTTTGGGATCAACTAGAATCGGTACATTTGCTTGATTGGCAAGCTTAATCATTGCTTGAACTGCTGATAATGCTCCTTTAGCATAGTCCGACAGAACCAATACTTTATGCGTCGCCAATGCTGTTTGAATACGCTCAAGAATAGGAGTTGCATCAATATTGCCAAATCCTTCTTCAAAATCAATACGGATCAATTGTTGATTGCGTGATAAGACTCGTAGTTTAGTTATAGTTGGGTGTGTTGAAACAGAGACAAAATCACATTGAACTTTGTGGTTACTTAGCTGTTCATCAAGAATTTTAGCTGGTTCATCAATACCTGTTAGTCCGATTAGTCGCGCGTTACCACAAAGCGATGTAATATTCATAGCAACATTAGCCGCACCACCTGGTCGCTCTTCTAAAGAGTCAATTTTAACTACAGGTACTGGCGCTTCGGGGGATATCCGATTAGTTCCTCCATACCAATAGCGATCTAACATAATATCGCCTACAACTAATACATTGGCACAATTAAAATCAGGTAATGATGTATTCATTATGACTTGTTATCCTTAATTATTCAGTTAATTCATCTTTTATCTGTTAACTATCTTTATCAGATTCATAACTGTCGTTATCTTCTGTTTTGTCATTTTTTCGTGGTTGATAAAAACGGGCAAAAAAAGTGCCAATTTCAAACAGTAAACAGATAGGTACAGCTAGTAATATTTGTGAAAATACATCGGGTGGCGTAACAAACATTGCAACGGCAAACACACCAACAATTATATAAGGGCGCTTTTTTCGTAGACTTTTAGGTGTAGTTATTCCTGTCCAACAAAGTAGTATAATGGCAACGGGCACTTCGAAAGCAAACCCAAAAACAATAAAGAGTGTCATTACAAAATCAAGATATTTTGTAATATCAGTATTGATAGCTACATCAATAGGTGCAGTGTGAATAAAAAAGTAAAATGCTAGTGGAAACACCACAAAGTAAGCAAATGCGATACCGAGATAAAAGAGAATTGTGCTTGATACAATTAACGGCATTACTAGACGTTTTTCATGTTGATATAGCGCTGGTGCAATAAATCCCCAAACTTGATACAGTACGTAAGGAATTGAGATAAATATTGCCACCACCGCAGTTAGCTTAATTGGGGTAAAAAATGGTGCTGCAATATCTGTTGCTATCATGCTACTACCTTGAGGTAATTGGCTAATAAGCGGATTTGCCACGATATGATAAATATCATTGGAAAAATAGAGTAAGCAGGCTAATACCAGCAAAATGCAGATAATAGAGCGTAGAAGCCGTATTCTAAGTTCAACAAGATGTCCAATTAATGGTTGTGTAGCGTCGTCAGTCATGATTTATTTTTATCTGAGTGAGAGTGAGAATCGATCTGCGTTGCAGATTCGATCTCGTTTTGTAATGATTCTGTTACGCGCTTTAAATCATCAATTGATTCTTGAATCTCTGGCGTAAGTGTTGTTAAACCACTTTGTTCAGCCTTTTTTAGACTGTCTTGTAACTCTTGTAGCTTAAGTTCTTTATTTAATTCTAACTGTACAGTAGCAGACATTCGGCGGAGTACTTTTATCCATCCTGCAACTGTTTTTATGGCAATAGGTAATCGTTCTGGTCCTAAAACCACCAGACCAATAATTAATACCAATAATAACTGACCAAAGCTGATGTCGAACACGGGTTACTCTTTTTTGCTATTGTTAGTATCTGTATTGTTAGTTTCTGATGAGTCAATATTTTCGACTTTTTGTAAATTGTCGTGCTCTTTTTGGTCGTGGCCGTCATCATCATTCATCGCTTTTTTAAAGCCTTTAATTGATGCGCCAAGATCGGAACCTAGCGTACGTAATTTTTTTGTTCCAAATAATAACACAACAACAACGATTAATATGAGGAGTTGAGGCAAGCTTGGCATCATGATAATTATCTCCAGTAGGGTTAATATCTAAATTATACACACAAACTATAATTTTCCCAAATAACTAGCTTTGTGCCCAATTATTAATGCACAATCAGTATAATAATACATAATGCACAAAATAGTGCAATCACTGTATATAAATTTCGTTCACGCTTTTTACTACGCTGAAATTCTTGCTTGATTTGCTGTAATTGAACATTCATTTGTTTGGAAATTCGTTCATAATCATTTAATTTTTCTGGTAACTGAGGCAACATTATTCGCCACTCAGGTAATGATTCCCAAGCTTGTTGCAGTATCTTTTTAGCGCTATATTTATCTCGATACCATTTTTCTAAAAATGGCTTCGCTGTTTGCCACAAATCAAGTTCTGGATAGAGCTGACGACCAAGCCCTTCAATATAAAATAGTGTTTTTTCAAGTAAGGTCAGTTGGGGTTGGATATCCATATCAAATTGACGAGCGACTTGAAATAATTGTAGTAAAATTTGTGAAAATGAGATTTCAGAAAGTGGTTTTGCAAATGCGGGCTCACATACATTGCGCATTGCCATTTCAAGTGCAATAACATCCGTTGTTGCTGGTACCCAGCCTGATGCAATATAGGTTTCTGCTATTTTTCGATAATCTCGATTGAAAAATGCTAAGAAATTTTCTGCAAGATAGCGTTGATCATCAGCACTTAATATACCAACAATGGCACAATCAATACCAATATAACGTGGATTTTGTGGTTCTGTAATATCAACAAAAATGTTGCCTGGATGCATGTCAGCATGAAAAAAGTTATCACGAAACACTTGGGTAAAGAAAGCTTGTACTCCTCGTTCTGCAAGTAATTTCATATCAACATTATTTTGCTTTAACTGATCGATATCTGCAATGGGGATCCCTTTAATGCGCTCTTCAACCATCACATTTTTTCGACATAAATCTTGATAAACATAAGGGATATATAAAGTATCGCTATTGATAAAATTGTCACGCAATCTAACCGTATTGTAAGCTTCTTTTTGCAAATCTAACTCTTTTAATAGTGTCATTTCATAATCATGCACTATTTCAACAGCTCGCAATTTTTCGCCTGATTCGATTCGTTTAGTAAATTGTTTAGCCACCCAATACATCAGGCCAATATCAGCTTGTATAACCTGTAAAATATTAGGACGTAAGACTTTGATAACCACTTCAGCTTGACTATGTTTTAATACCGCCGTATGAACCTGAGCTATTGATGCTGATGCTAGTGGTTTTTCGTCAAAATCAGCAAAATAATAATCAATTGGCTGTTCTAACGCTGACTCAATTAATTGTTTGGCAATTTTACCGTCAAAAGGGTTAACTTGGTCTTGTAATTTTGCCAAAGCATCGGCTATGTGTTTTGGTAAAATATCACGCCGGGTTGAGATCATTTGTCCAATTTTCACCCAAACTGGACCTAGATCTTGTAACGCTAGTTGTAAACGTTCACCGATTTCTTGATGTTTTGCTTTAGCTCTAACCCAAAACATACAAAATAATAAAGTACGCAACCATTTTGATGAACGATGTTTTGGCAACAATTCATTTAATTGATAAGCTCGAAATACAGTTAATATTTTAAACAGTCTAAAAAATGTCATTATTATTCATCGCATCAAAATTTAAAGCCAGTATGTAACGCAACTATACCACCAGTCATATTGTGATATTTCACATCAACAAATCCTGCATCTTCCATCATTTTTTTCAATGTATTTTGATCAGGATGCATACGGATAGATTCAGCTAAATAACGGTAACTTTCAGAATCATTTGCCACTATTTTCCCCATCAATGGTAACATAGTAAATGAGTATAGATCATACGCTTTATTCAGGATTTGATATTGCGGTTTAGAGAATTCAAGAATTAATAAACGCCCGCCAGGTTTTAATACTCGCCACATGGATAGTAATGCATTTTCTTTGTCGGTAACATTACGTAATCCAAATGAAATAGTAATACAATCGAAATAGTTATCTGCAAAAGGTAATTCTTCGGCATTAGCTTGTACATATTCAATGTTTTTAAATAAGCCTTTGTCGCGTAGCTTATCTCGTCCCACTTTTAACATCGATTCGTTAATATCGGCTAACACAACTAATCCATCATCACCAACAAGTTGCGAGAATTTAGCGGTTAAATCACCTGTGCCTCCGGCCAAATCTAAAACTTTTTGACCTTTACGCACGCTACTATATTCAATAGTAATTTTTTTCCAAATACGATGTATGCCAAATGACATTAGATCATTCATAACATCATATTTATCAGCAACAGAATGAAATACTTCAGCAACACGTTTTACTTTTTCTTGTTTTGGAACTTGTTTGTAACCAAAATCAATTTTTTCTTGATTTGTATCGTCTTGTTTGTCAGAAGATTGAGACATAAAAATTTACCTATCACAAATATTTGACTTATTTTAACATAAGCCACAATAAATGTGATGAACTAAATCAATAATGCTTCAACCTCTTTTGTGATTGTTTCAAAATGTTCCAGCCGTGAGGATTTTGGATTTGAATCTTTTTCATGAATGACTAAATCAAAATGATAACTGTCTTTAAAAGCTTTTAAAATTTCATTATTTTTTTGAAATAATTGATCGTAGTACTGTGCTAATGTTTCAAAATCAATTGAGGTAAAAACAACCTTATTGGCGATTTCAATAGCTTTTGAAATCCGTTCTACATGTAACATCGCAATTTTCATAAAATCAGATTCACTCAAATAACGTTTGTTATGCTGAGTTAAGATTTCTCGCTCAATATAATTAATATAACCGTTAGGTACATATTGAGTATTATAAATATTAGCAAGTTGAATAGGTAAATCACGAAATCTATTTTGACTAACAATAGCTACTTTTTTAACAAAAAAAGGTTTTGCTGCTTGTGCGATAAAACACCAATTTTTATAAGGATTTTCACGGATTTGTGTTGCGCTGATGTTCATAAAATCTCGATTGGCATCGACAATAATTACCGGACAGCCAAAATAGAGTTCATGATTTTTGACATCTTGCGGTTCACTAGTAAATACGACATTAGGCTTAATTTTATGTTCGGAAAGAATTTGCTTAACGCGGTAGCTCCAATCTTGCCAACCATTGGGATAAAATTCAATACCAGCTTCATCAAGTACATGGATATGAATATTGTGGCGATCTTTGAACGTCTCTTTTAACCATGAAAAACGATCGCTAACTTGTGGTTGTTTGGGTAAGCGGCTTTTATCAAATAGCTGCTTATCACGTGATGCCTCACAGCCCAATATGATATGTAATACATCAACTTGGCTCATTGCTTTTTCAATCAAATAAATATGACCACAATGTAAAGGATAAAACTTCCCGAAAATTAAACCAACTTTATGCTTTAAAGTCATAACCATTACCAAAATACACAATAACTAATAACAATTTACAGAAAAAAAAAGCAATTTCTAATCAAATCATGCTATTTGATATATTCTACCAATTAGTAAAATAACTTTTACCATCCAAATAGTTGATAATAAAGATAAAATAATATTTTATTATTTTTGTAAATTAGATAATAAAATACCCGTTGCAACCGAAATATTTAATGCCGGCATGTTATCATTGCCCTTTAAATGGACAACAACATTAGCACAATTAATAAGTTTTATATTAATTTGTTGAAATATAACTAACGCAACTTTTTTATCAAACTTGATTTTATGCAATTCAGTTGATGCAATGGATTTTGCCTGACACGGTAATAACGCAACAACTTGGTAACCACGCTGTTTGAGCATATCAAGTGAAGCAACAAAATCATCACTTTTAATTGATTCAACAGCCTCAATACCACCTTCTGCCACACGCATGGCAGCGCCACTATCAAGTAAATTTGTTTGACGTAATATAACGCCATTAACACCATAAAAAGCAGCACTACGAATTAAGCCACCTAAATTATGGGGATTATGAACATCGTCAATAGCTAAAATACAATCATGATCTTTATTACTATTATTTTCTAAATAATCCAATAAGGTAAGTGGAACACGTTTTTTTACAATTAGGCAGACACCGCCATGGTGTTGAGTTTGAGTTATTTTACTAATTTGCTCACTAGAGATAACATCATAACCTAACCGTTGTTTGACTAACCAGTCTATTAGATCTTTAAACTGGTAAGTCATCTCTTGGGTAATAAATAGTTTGACAATAGCTGTGCGTCGATGTCTGAAAACTGCTTTACAGCTATTTTCACTATAAACTAAAGTTTCTTCTTTACGTTGGCGATAGCCATCATAGCCAAAAGTAGGGACTTGCTCATTATCACGAACCTTTTTTTGCCATGGTGAATCATTATCGATAGATGATTGAGATTGATTAAGTTCAACATTAAAACGCTTTTTTGCAAACTCAGATTTATCATTTCGAGGTTTGAATGTTTCAATACGATCATGACGATCTGGTTTAGATTTCAACTGAGATGAATCATCTTTACGTTTGTCTTTCCATCGAGAGGGCTTTTCAATAGCCGAGCGAGAATGCTTTTTAGATTCACTATTTTTTGCGTAAAAAATAGATGGTTTATTTTTTTCGGTATTGTCGTTCATATCAATCTCACAATTAATCGGTTATCGCGTACGAATGGTTGGGGCTATTTTATCTAATACGCCATTAACAAATTTATGGCTGTCAGCAGCACCGAAGGTTTTTGTTAAATCAATGGCTTCATTAATTACCACTTTATAGGGCACATCTTGACGTTTCATTAATTCATACAGTGCGATTCTAAGTATCGCTAATTCAATTAGTCCTAATTCATCAACAGATCGTTCAGTGAGATAAGGCGTCATTTTATCATCTAATTCGGCAGTATTTTTTGCTACACCATTTAATAATTCACGAAAATACTTAGAATCGACGCCTTTCATATCTTGTTCTGTAATAAAACTTGTCTCAACATCAGCAAGATCGTTTTTGGAAACTTGCCAAGAGTAAATGGCTTGTACCGCACATTCTCTTGCTCGACGACGAGGATTAACTAATGCCACAAAATTACTCCTTAATTGCTTTAATAATATTTAGCATTTCCAGCGCAGTTAATGCAGCTTCAGCCCCTTTATTGCCTGCCTTAGTGCCTGCACGTTCAATTGCTTGTTCTATACTTTCGGTGGTTAAAATACCAAATCCTACTGGAATAGTGTTATCTAAACTTGTACTTAATAACCCAGAGCTTGATTCACCAGCAACAAAATCAAAATGCGCTGTACTACCACGAATTACGGTACCTAACGCCACAACGGCATCATATTTTTTGGACTGTGCAGCAACTTTAACAGCTAGAGGAATTTCATAAGCACCGGGAACCCAAATAACAGTGATATTTTTATCATCAACTTGTCCAATACGTGTCAATGCATCAATTGCACCATTTACTAGGCTATCATTAATAAAATGATTAAAACGTGCCACTACAATTGCAACTTTAGCTTTTGGTGCAGCAACTTTACCTTCAATCGTTTGCATATTAATTCCTTATTAATTCTATTTTAAATGCCATTTCACTCTGTTTTGCGTGAAAAAATACTTAGTAAATTGTATCACGAATTAAAGACTTATCCTATTGGCAAATGGCGTTACGACCAAGTTCTACCCAATATATTATTTAAAATAAACGCAAAGAATTTAACTATTGCAAATGTATTATTTGTTAAGTTTAAAATTAATTTAAATTTTGTTGTTATTTCAACCATTATGATTAGAAATAATTTTAATTTATTTTTATTTCAATCCTTATTTTTACACTTAACAGCATACTTTCTAAAATCTTTTGTCAAAATAAGGAATTTTATTTTATCGCTTGCAAGCTATTTTGAACAAATTACAATAGTCTATAAATTTATTTATTATTGATGGAGAAATACCTGTGTATATTGACAATATTCGTGATGAATTAAACCAAGCTATTGACGTATTAACTAATTTTGTTTCAGACAATAAAAATCTCCAACAAATCCAAAAAGCTGCTATTTTAATTGCTGATTCGTTTAAACATGGTGGTAAAGTTTTATCATGTGGTAATGGTGGCTCTCATTGTGATGCTATGCATTTTGCTGAAGAATTAACTGGTCGCTATCGTGATAATCGCCCTGCTTATCCAGCGATTGCCATATCAGATGTAAGTCACATTTCGTGTGTTGGTAATGATTTTGGATTTGATTCTATTTTTTCACGTTATGTTGAGGGTGTAGGCCAGAAAGGTGATGTACTTTTAGGTATCTCTACTTCAGGGAACTCAGCTAACGTGCTTAAGGCAATTGAAGCAGCAAAACAAAAAGGGATGAAAATTATTACGTTAACTGGTAAAGATGGTGGTAAGATGAATGGACTTGCTGATGTTGATATTCGTGTTCCGCATTTTGGTTATGCCGATCGTGTGCAAGAAATCCACATCAAAGTTATTCATATTCTTATTCTGTTAATTGAAAAAGAGATGGCTAAATAATATGTGCGAATTATTGGGTATGAGCGCCAATGTACCAACCGATATTTGTTTTAGTTTTACAAGCCTAATAAAACGAGGTGGGGACAAAGGTCCTCATAAAGATGGTTGGGGAATTACTTTCTATGAAGGAAAAGGCTGCCGAACATTTAAAGATCCAGAGCCTTGTAGCTATTCGCCTATTGCTAAAATGGTGAAAGAATATCCCATCAAATCTAAAGCTGTGATTGCTCATATTCGACAAGCAAATCGAGGCGGTGTCGCACTAGAAAATACCCACCCATTCACCCGTGAACTCTGGGGTAAAAATTGGACTTTTGCCCACAATGGACAATTAACCAATTACCAAAATTTAGATACAGGACTTTTTCAACCTGTTGGAGAAACTGATAGCGAATTTGCCTTTTGCTATTTAATTAATCAATTACAGCAAAAATATTCGCAAAAACCTGTCGATGATCTTGAGCTATTTAATTTTATTAAGCAATGTGCCGATCAATTAAGCCAACTAGGCATATTCAATATGCTACTTTCTGATGGGCAATATGTGTTTGCCTATTGCACAACGAATTTGCATTGGATAACCCGTAAAGCACCATTTGGTAAAGCAAAATTACTGGACGAAGATGTAGAAATTGATTTTCAAAAACATACAACACCCAATGATATTGTTACTATCATTTCAACCTTACCATTAACCTCAAATGAGATTTGGAACAAACTTAATGCTGCTGGCGAAGCGATTTTATTTAAAGATGGTGAAATTAGCCAATCTTCCGCATTTTCATAGGCTGCATTGGAAGCTCATTTTTAAATTGATGATGCAGATAACTTAAAGTTAACCGTAACAATTATAGTTTTTTAGCTATAGCAATCAGCAATACCAAGCCAATAATACCAAAACCTTGTGAACAAATGACCAAAATCCTAATGCGAAACAATAAACTAATGATAAAGTAGAAGTATTTGCCGACCTGTTTTACGAATTTGACATGGTATTGATATTTATTTAACTCTTTGAGTTAAATAGCTTTGATAATCAGGAATTTCAATATCAACTTCTTGCGTAAAAATAGAGGACTGAATTAATGCATTGGCTGTGGCTTGATTAGTGGCAACTGGAATATTCCAAACAGTAGATAATCGTAACAACGCTTTCACATCTGGATCGTGAGGTACAGCATTAAGTGGATCCCAAAAAAAGATTAAAATATCAATTTTACCTTCTGCAATTAATGCACCTATCTGCTGATCTCCCCCCATCGGACCACTTAGCATTGGCGTGATATTTAGTCCTGTTTCTTGCTTTATTAATGTTCCAGTAGTGCCCGTGCCACATAAATTATGACGAGAAAGCTCTTCACGATTTTTTTTACACCAATTTAATAAAGAATCTTTCAGGTGATCGTGAGCAACTAAAGCAATATTTTTTTTAGCTAGTAATTTACGTGTGGTATATAGCATCATCGTATCCTAATTTATTATTATATTCTTTTTAATTTTTAACAAAGTATTAATCAAAGCGCAAGGGTTATTTAATTGATAATAGATAATAAAAAAGGCACCGAAGTGCCTTTTAAAAATAAAGATATAATCAATTAGAATTGGTAAATTAAACCAAGTGCTACTGTGTCTTTTGTTGTGCCCTTGATTTGTGATTTAGTAAATGAACCATCTTCATATAAAGCACGGCGTGCACCGATATCATCTTTATCTAATAAGTTAATTTTATAATCGATAATAGCTTGTAGGTTTTTGTTAAAGTCATAAGTTAAACCAACATCAACATATTTAGCTAAATCATTACCTTTAAGCCCTGCATCACTTGAATAATTAGATGCGTCTTTAACTTTATGTTGGATATAAGCAACAGATGGAGTTAAGCGACCCACTTCAAAGTCAATACCATATTGAGCAACTAATTCATAGCCTTTGGTTTTTAAATCATCAGCGCTACGAGTTGTTGATGCATTATGCCAGCCATATTTTTGTTTACCTTGAATATATAACGCAGCTAAATAAAGGTTGTCGTTATCATATTTGATACCAGCTGACCATGCTTTAGCATCTTTATGACCACCAGTTTGTGCATAACCAGCACCAACAGATAAACCAGTATCAAGCACATCCCAATCAACAACTGAACCCCATGCTTCAGCACTATTGTGTTTATCATTACGAGTATAATTACCGAAATGACGTGTTGAGCTGTTATCTCCGTTATCCGCATATTGAACAGCAAAACGTAAACCATTTACTAAACCGAAGAAATCTGAATTACGGTAGGTAGCAACGGCTTTAGTACGAGCTGTTAATGCATAAAGATCATTATCAGAAGCATCACCACCAAATTCTGGTAAAACGTCAGTGTAAGATGTTAATGTTTTTAATACACCATCATTGCGACCATAGTCGAATGAACCAAAATCACCAAAGTTTAAACCAGCAAATGCATAACGAGTTTCATTATCAGCATTTTTACCTGTCTTTGCTTCATACTCCCAACGACCATAGCCAGTTACGCTGTCTGTCACTTGTGTTTGACCGGACATACCTAACCGTGCAGTAGTTTTGTCACCTTCACCAGTTTGGTTATTGCGATCAGTAATATAGTTTAATGCGTAAACACGACCATAAAAGTCAACTTTATTACCATCTTTATTCCACACTTCAATAGAAGCGTTTGCTGTACCTGCAATTAAAAGTGCAGGAATAGCGATTGCTAATAGATTACGTTTCATTTTGTTACCCTCATAGGTATATTTTTTTGTTAAAGATGCAAATTATTTTGCTCTTGGTCTAATAAATAACTGCCTGTAAATAGCAATTACATTACTACTTTAATAGCCATTTTGATAGATAGCAAATAGATTTTGTTGCATATGCTATCTGTTGAACAATATTAATTATAATATTTCTGCGAATATATAAGTATATTAATACTTATTATAATTTTTTTTAGACATAAAATGTTTTTTAGGTAGGAATGAATTTAAGAGGCGGAAAAAAAGGCACCTAAGTGCCTTTTTATAAGATATTAAGAGATTAGAATTGATAAATTAAACCAACACCGAACACGTCTTTAGTACCTGGTTTGTATAGGTGACGACCATTGCTTTCACGAACAGTATTTTCTGCTGCACCAATGTCGTATTTCTTAAGTAAATTAAATTTATATTCTATGATAGCGCTAAAGTTTTTATTTAAGTCATATGTTGCACCAAGTGAAACATATTTAACTAAATTACGGTCTGCTTTATGAGATTCCGCATCTAAATAAAAATGACCATCATCAACCTTATGTTGTACATAAGCTAAAGAAGGTGTTAAACGACCTACTTCTAAATCAATACCGTATTGAGCAACCAATTCAACACCTTTGATTTTTGGATCTTTATACTTGTGACCATCTGTGCGATTATTCCAAGTATTGAATTTAGATTGGAAGTAGTTAGCAGCTAGATACAAATTGTAATTGTCATATTTGATACCTGTAGTCCATGTTTTAACTCTTTTAGATTCAGCTGGTTCATACGCAGATTTACCTGCTGTTTGAGCGTAACCTGCCCCCCAAGTCAAGCCAGTATCGAAAATACGCCACTGAACATTTGCACCATAGGCTTCACGGCTTTCGTCATCACCATCCTCATCTAATTCTTCTTTAGCAAGTTTGCTATCAATAGTTGCCGCATTATCACCATTATCGGCATATTGTAATGCAAAGCTGATATCATCAGTTAAACCGAAGAAGTTATTATTACGGTAAGTTGCAACAGCTTTAGTACGAGCTGAAAGTACGTTCCAATCGTTGTTTGCTGCATCACCACCAAATTGTGGTAATACGTCAGTATAAGCAGTAATTGCTTTTAACACACCGTCGTTACGACCATAGTCAAATGAACCTAAATCACCAAAATTTAAGCCAGCAAATGCATAACGTACTTCATTATCAGAATTTTTACCCGCTTTAGCTTCGTATTCCCAACGACCATAGCCAGTTACGCTATCTGTGATTTGAGTTTGGCCTGACATACCTAAACGAGCTGAAGTATCATCACCTTCGCCCTTTTGACCACGGTCAGTGATGTTATTAGCTGCTTTTACTCGACCGTAAAAGTCAACTTTATTACCATCTTTGTTCCAAACTTCGATAGATGCATTTGCACCAGCGGCTACTAAAAGCGCAGGGATAGCGACTGCTAATAGATTACGTTTCATTTTTTACCCTCATGGTTATTTTCTAAAAAGACACTTTCCATAAGTTTAGTGTCAATCTTCGTACAATAATTATTCATCCAAAAAAATAATATTTTTATCTATTATTTTAACTACTTTTCATAGTATTGTAAATTATGTATAAATTTTTTCTAAAATCAAGCAAACTTTTCACTAAATATGGCACCTAATCCAAAATTCAACCACATTTGATCACTTTTTGTACTATATCGGATTGATATTTGTTGATTCCTGAGCTAACCTAATTTTTCAATCAATCTAAAAGTTTGCATTACGCGGCGTTCTTGGGAATGGGATAACATCGCGCACATTTTGAACACCTGTTACATAAACAATTAAACGTTCAAAACCAAGACCAAAACCAGAATGCGGCACAGTACCGTATCGACGTAAATCACGATACCACCAATAATCTTCTTTTTTAAGTCCCAATTCATCCATGCGTTTATCCAACATATCTAAACGCTCCTCACGCTGAGATCCACCAATGATTTCACCAATTCCTGGCGCTAAAACATCCATTGCCGCTACCGTTTTACCGTCATCATTCATACGCATATAAAACGCTTTAATATCTTTCGGATAGTTTTTTACTACCACTGGTGCTTTAAAATGTTGTTCAGCTAAATAACGCTCATGTTCTGAAGCTAAATCAATTCCCCAGCTGACTGGGTTTTCAAATTTAGCATCACAATTTTGTAATATAGTGATAGCATCAGTGTAATCCACTTGAGCAAAATCAGCATTAATAAAGTTTTCAAGACGATTGATTGCTTCTTTATCAACATGCTGAGCAAAAAATTGCATATCATCAGCACGTTTTTCTAGCACTTCTTTAAACACATATTTCAACATATCCTCAGCAAGCTTAGCGTTATCATCTAGATCAGCAAACGCTACTTCAGGCTCCATCATCCAAAACTCAGCTAAATGGCGAGTAGTATTTGAGTTCTCTGCTCTAAATGTTGGACCAAAAGTATAAACTTTAGAAAGTGCACAAGCATAAGTTTCAGCGTTTAATTGTCCAGAAACGGTTAAAAAAGCTTCTTTACCAAAGAAATCTTTATCAAAATCAACTTTACCATTATCAGATTTAGGCAGATTTAGCATATCAAGTGTTGAAACGCGGAACATTTCGCCCGCCCCTTCAGTATCTGATGCGGTAATAACAGGAGTTGATAGCCAATAAAAGCCACGATCATTAAAAAACTGATGAATTGCTTGCGCAAGCGTATGGCGTACACGCGTTATCGCACCAACAATATTGGTTCGTGCACGCAAGTGAGCCACTTCACGAAGATATTCAATTGAATGGCGCTTTGCTGCCATTGGGTAAGTCTCGGGATCGTCAACAAAGCCATACACTTCAACTTGCGTTGCTTGTAATTCATATTTTTGACCTTGACCTGGTGACTCCACTACTTTACCAGTGACTTTAACGGAACAACCAGCTGTTAGACGCAAGATTTCTTGTTCATAATTAGATAAATTATTTTCAATAACAGCTTGAATAGGGTCAAAGCAGGAACCATCGTAAACAGCTAAAAATGAAATACCTGCTTTAGAATCACGGCGAGTTCTTACCCAACCTTGAATTGAAATAGTGCTACCGACAGCAATTTTGCCTTGTAACACATCAACAATAGGTGCAACTGAAGTCATTTAATTATCCATCTCTACATTAATTTGTTTAAGTAATATTTAAAGTAATACAGATATATTCTAAAGACTATCCCATAACGAAATGGAATTCTTGAATAACTTGTTTCTTATTACTAATTTTTAGTTTCTAATATTAATAATAAGTTAAACATGAATTATTATCATTGTTTAACACTAAAAGTTCGTTTTAATTCATCAATAAAATCTAAATCCTGAGATATCGTTTTACCTGGACTATCTGATAGTTTAGCCACAGATTGATTATTACATTCCGTTAATTTAAGCACAATGTTCAATGCTTTGGTATTGGCATCTTTAGATGGAATATCACAAGCTAAAAAACCACCGACGCCAAAAGATAATTTTACGCGATGATTAAAATGTTGATAGATTTTAATCGCCTTATCAAAATTTAAGCTATCAGAAAAAACCAAAAGTTTAGTTTGTGGATCTATGCCCAATTGCTGATAATGAGCAATTGCTTTTTCACCCCATTGAATTGAATCACCTGAATCATGACGAAGCCCTTGATAATGAGAAGCAAAATGCAAATCAAAATCGCGTAAAAATGCATCCATTGTAATACAATCTGTTAATGCTATTCCTAAGTCATGAGGATATTCATCTAACCAAACTTGAAGAGCATTTCTTTGGCAATCTTGAAGATTAGCACTTAAACGTTGATGAGCTTGAAACCACTCGTGTGCTTGGGTTCCAACAGGAGTAAGCCCTAAACGATAAGCCAGTAAATAATTGCTAGTACTATGAAAGTTATGAAAGTGTGTTTTCAAATAACTGACAACTGCCTCTTGCACCGCAAACGAATAACGCCTACGCGTACCAAAATCCATTAAATTAAAGCCCGACATATCCATATTAGCTGTTTTTTCATTAAACAACGCCAATTTATCTTTTAGCCGAGCTAGTGCCTCAGAAACTCCAATATTAGGTGAACGATCTTTATGAACAATTTCACTGATAACGGCAAGTAATGGCACTTCCCATAGAATAACATCTAGCCATTTACCTTCAATTGTAATAGAAAGCACTCCATCTTCATTTTTTATAGTGAGCAAATCACTATTGAAACGCCATTTTTTAAGCCAATTTAAATAGTCAGATTTAAAAAAGGAAATATTTGATAAATAGTTAAATTCATCATCAGACAGCGCTAATGATTCCATTAATTTCACTTGATCTATTATTTCATCAACATATTGTCCCAATAAATCATCACTACGACAACGAAACTGCGCAACGACAGTTACCTCAGGGTAGTAATGAAATACAGCTTGCTGCATATGCAACTTATAAGCATCAGTATCTAATATTGATGTAATTATTGCTGGTAACATGTAAATTTAGTGCTATTGCTTTAAATAAAAATTTCAAAGATTATAGCAGAATAATAATGAAGATATAGATTAATTATGTAATAAGATTGTTTTTAATCGACTATAATATCGATCAGTATAAAATATAAATTGATTTCAAACCAAAAGGTCATAACAACATGAATATAAAAACACCTGAATCGCAGCCTATTGCCAAAAATCGTCTTGATTATAAATCACCCGATTTTACCATTACCGACATTGATCTTGATTTTGATTTAGCTCCCGAAATAACAACCGTCACAGCTCGTAACCGTGTTGTTAAGAAAAATAATGAAGCGGACAATTTAATTTTAGATGGTGAAGATCTTAAATTGATTTCTGTTAATATTGACGAACAACCATGGCATGATTATCAGCTCACAAAAGCTGGTTTAATCATTCAACGTGTTCCAGCAGAATTTACATTAACGATTGTTAACGAAATCAAACCAATTGACAATACAGCACTTGAAGGATTATATGTATCAGGCGAAGCGCTCTGTACTCAATGTGAAGCAGAAGGATTCCGCCATATTACCTATTATCTTGACAGACCTGACGTTCTTGCTCGCTTTTCAACACGTATTACCGCGAATAAACAACATTATCCTTATCTACTTTCGAACGGTAATCGCATAGCGCAAGGCGAGCTTGCAGATGGACGTCATTGGGTACAATGGCAAGATCCTTTTCCGAAACCGGCTTACTTATTTGCATTAGTTGCTGGTGATTTTGATATTTTAAAAGATCAGTTTATCACGCAATCAAAGCGGAAAGTTGATTTAGAAATTTACGTTGATAAAGGTAATTTAGATCGTTCGCAGTGGGCTATGACAAGCTTAAAAAATGCCATGCGTTGGGACGAAACACGCTTTGGGCTTGAATACGACTTAGATATCTTTATGATTGTAGCGGTTGAATTTTTCAATATGGGAGCAATGGAAAACAAAGGATTAAATATCTTTAATTCAAAATATGTGCTTGCCAAACCACAAACAGCAACAGATGATGACTATCTAGGTATTGAAGGTGTAATTGGTCATGAATATTTTCACAACTGGACTGGTAATCGGGTAACCTGTCGCGACTGGTTCCAACTTAGTTTAAAAGAAGGATTAACTGTATTTCGAGATCAGGAATTTAGCGCTGATATGGGATCTCGTGCAGTAAAACGCATTGAGGATGTCAAACTTTTGCGCACCGTTCAATTTGCCGAAGATGCTAGCCCAATGTCTCACCCGATTCGCCCTGAACAAGTAATAGAAATGAATAACTTTTACACAGTCACCGTGTACGAAAAAGGCGCTGAAGTTATTCGAATGATGCATACTTTATTAGGAGAAGATAAATTTCAATCAGGGATGAAACTTTATTTTAAACGCCATGATGGTAGTGCCGCAACTTGTGATGATTTTGTTGCAGCCATGCAAGATGCCTCAGGTATTGATTTAACTCAATTTAAATTATGGTATAGCCAATCAGGAACACCTGAATTAACCGTTACCGATAATTATGACGAGAAAAATCAACAATATACTTTAACAGTAGAACAATATACGCCAGCTACTCAAGATCAAGCACAAAAACAAGCTTTGCATATCCCACTTGATATCGAGTTATATCAACATAATGGTGAAATAATTCCACTACAATACCAAGGAAAATCTGTTCACCATGTTTTAAATTTAATACAAAACAAACAACAATTTATCTTTGATAACATAACTCAAAAACCGATTATTTCAGTATTACGTGATTTTTCAGCACCTGTTAAGTTAACTTATGATTATCAAGATAATGATCTTATTTTCTTAATGCAACACGCTACTAACGCATTTAGCCGTTACGATGCAGCTCAAATGTTATTAGCAAAATATGTTCGCTTGAATGTGGAAAATTATCAAGAAAATCAAAATTTAATGTTGCCTGATTCAGTATTAGATGCATTTAGAGCCGTATTGTTATCAGAAAAAACTGACCCTTTCCTTATTGCACAAATATTAACCTTGCCATCTGAAAACGAGTTGGCGAATTTATTTACTGTGGTTGATCCAATCGCAATTCATCAAGTGCGTCTATTTTTGTTAACTCATTTTGCAAACGAATTTTATGATGAATTATTAGCCGTTTATCACCACAATAAAACATCACAATATCAAATTAAACATAATGACATTGCTAAGCGGTCACTTAAAAACTGTTGTTTAACTTTATTAGCTCATGCCGATGATAATTCGCACGCCAATACATTGGTTAACCAACAATATTATCAAGCAAATAATATGACTGATTGTTTAGCCGCCTTGAGTGTTGCTGTAAAAGCTGAACTTGATTGTCGAACTGAGTTATTGGCTAACTTTGATGACAAATGGCATCAAGATGGACTTGTTATGGACAAATGGTTAGCACTAAACGCAACAAGCCCAGAAAAGAATGTTCTTGCTACCGTGAAAAAATTATTAACTCACCGCTCATTTACACTCAGTAACCCAAATCGGATTCGTGCATTAATTGGAGCATTTGTAAATAATAACCCTGTGGCATTTCACGCTGAAGATGGCAGTGGTTATCAATTTTTAGTTGAAATTCTCACTGAGTTAAACCAAAAAAATCCGCAAGTTGCAGCAAGGCTTATCGATCCTCTAATTCGATTAAAACGTTATGACAAAAAGCGTCAAAAGCAGATGCAAAAAGCACTTGAGGCATTGCTAAAAATTGAAAATTTATCTAAAGATTTATTTGAGAAAATTAACAAGGCACTAGAAGCCTAAGTAGGAAATAGCATTCTGCAATATCGTTGTAGGATGCTATTAATAAATTTAAAATTGAAGTTGAAATTTTATACTAAAACGTAGAGTTTCCTGAAACTTTTTTACAAGCACTTTAATAAGTTTTAAATAATGACAATAAAAGAAATCACTCCCACAGAACTTGCACAAAAATTAAATCAGCAAGATAATCTATTTCTACTCGATGTACGAGAACCCAATGAAATAGCCATTTGCAGTATTGGCAACGCAACTCATATTCCAATGAATATGATCCCTTTATATCTAGATAAAATCCCAGATGAAATCGATATTGTTATTTATTGTCATCACGGCAGACGTAGCCTAACTGTTGCTCATTATTTAGCAGAAAACGGATTTGATCCTAACTCTCTCTATAATCTTACAGGAGGGATTGATGCTTGGGCGCTAACAATTGATAAACAGATGACACGATACTAAAATGCCCGTTATCAAACGGGCTTTTCTTCATTACTTTACCTTGCTATGCTTATTCTTGAGGCATCACCCAATAACCATTTTGGTTATGCGTTTTCATATAATCTTTAAATTGTTGAGATTGATAAATACGCTTCACATCTTGAGCCCATCGACTATTTTCGTTTCCTTCATTCACTACAACCATAATTTCCAAATCAGGAATGATGGTTTCAGAAAGTAATGCTTTGTTCGAGTCAATATTAGCAGAATAAACAATGCTACCTGGAATTACCGCAAAATCTAATTCATTAAGCACTCTAGGAATATTGGCCGAATCCATTTCAATAATTTCAATACCTGCAATATTTTGAGCAATATCATTTTTACTAACAATAATAGGATTTGTATTATTTTTTAATTTTATCCAACCAGCTTTTTCTAGTAGATTATATGAACGAGCTGCATTAGAAGCATCTTGTGGAATAGCAACTTTTGCTCCTGAAAAAACTTGCGTTAGTGAGGTGAACTTATTTGAAAATATTGCCGCAGGTACCGATGGTACATGCACAACCGATTTTAAATTTGCTTTACGCTGAGCATTAAACACATTCATATAAGCTGTGTGCTGTGCAACGGTTAAATCAATACTACCTTCACTTAAAGCTACATCTGATTCAAGTAAATGCGGAAAATTCACTAATTTAACCTTATAACCCTCTGATTCAAGTATGGGTTTAACAGCATCATTAAAAAGATCGTTATATGGACCTGGTGATACGCCCATGCTAATTTCTTTTTTTGTCTGATTATCGACTGGTTTAGACGAATTATCACAACCAATAGTCAAAAACACTGAACTAGCAACTAAAACGACTGATATGTATTTAAATATTTTTTGTTTGATAAACGCATTTTTCATTTCAGCTATCCTCTATAAGCTATAAGCATTAAATACACTCTAACACAGAAAAAAGCATTCATTTATTCCAAGTAATTCTATCTTATAACTATATGGAATAAGATATAAAAAACGATTATTAGAGCAACAATTTAACCTGTGATACCGTTAGATATATCAATTATTGTCAATCGTTGAATATGCCATATAAACACCTGCAATAAATGATTCAGCCAAATTGCCTAAGCAAGCACTTATTCAACTAGAACAAAATAAATAGGTGATGAACAATGATTAAATTTGAACATGTCTCAAAACAATATGAAAGAAATGGCTTCACAACACAAGCTTTAAACGATATTAATTTAACCATCAGTAAAGGTGATATTTACGGCATTATTGGTTACAGCGGCGCAGGTAAAAGTACCTTAGTGCGCTTAATTAACTTTCTTGAAAAACCAACACAAGGCAATGTCATTATTCAAAATAAACTATTAAATCAATTATCTAGTAATGAATTACGTCAAACCCGTCAAAAAATTGGTATGATTTTTCAGCATTTTAATTTACTTGAATCAAAAACCGTATTTGAAAATATTGCTATTCCTTTAATTTTAATCAAAAAAGATAAACATTCGATTAAACAAAAAGTCTATGAACTTTTGGAATTTGTTGGATTAAGTGATAAAGCTAACAGCTATCCCAAAGAGCTTTCTGGTGGGCAAAAACAGCGCATTGGTATCGCCCGAGCATTAGCCAACGATCCTGATATTTTACTATGTGATGAAGCAACTTCAGCACTTGATCCACAAACCACTCAAGCTATTTTAGATTTAATCAAAAAAATCAATGAAGAATATAAAATAACAGTCGTGTTAATCACTCACGAAATGCATGTAATTGAACAAATTTGCCATAAAGTTGCAGTAATGGAAAAAGGCAAGATTATAGAACAAGGTAACGTACTTGACGTATTTGGACAACCAAAACACCAAACCACTCAAAATTTTGTTAGCTCAGTGATCAACGATCAAATTCCAAATGGTGTTGTGGAAAATTTGTTAGAAATAGAAGGTAAAAAAGACAATATTAAATTATTTAAGCTCGAATTCTTAGGAAGATCTGCGTCAGAACCCGTGATGAATTCACTTATACTGCAACAAAAAGTTATCGTCAATATTTTGTTTGCCCATATGTCAGAAATCGAAAAAACGGTTTTAGGTAGTATGTTTGTTCAACTAAAAGGTAACGATAGTAATATCAAAGAATCAGTACATTACTTACGTGAGCGCGGTGTGCAAGTCACTGAAATTAAACATTGGGAGATGAGTAAAAATGGAAATATTTAATACTATAATTGACTATTTGGCCTCTTGCTTTGCAACATCAGTAACCACTGAACAATTTGTTCAAGCATCCTATGACACCCTAATTATGGTAGTTTTCTCCTTAATTTTAGGTTCATTAATCGGAATTCCACTTGGTATTTGCTTAGTTACAACAAGACCTTATGGATTAATAGAAAATCGTCGAGTGTTTCGTATTATCAACCCGATTATTAATATAGTTCGCTCATTGCCTTTTATTATTTTATTAGTTGCTATCCAACCTTTAACAAAGGTCATTGTAAATAGCTCTATTGGCACTATAGCAGCGATTGTTCCGTTAACATTTTATGTTGCTCCTTACATTGCTAGATTAGTTGAAAATTCATTACTTGACGTGAATAGTGGTATTATTGAAGCGGCTCAATCAATGGGAGCGACGCCAATACAAATTATTTGGTATTTTATGTTACCAGAGGCATTTAGCTCTTTAATTTTAACGCTTACAACTGCTACTATAGGTTTAATTGGTGCTACAGCGATGGCTGGTGCTATTGGTGCTGGCGGTATTGGCGATTTAGCTGTGTCATACGGTTATCAACGTTTTGATAATACTGTTACTTATATCTGCGTGGTGATATTAGTTATTGCTATACAATTTATTCAAAGCACTGGTAATTATTTAGCTCGTAAAGCACGGCATGAATAAAACACATAATCACTTTTAGTTATGCATGATCAGTAAAAAATGGGGGGAGCTAAAATATAACTTTCCCCATTTATTATTTAGAAAAATAGCCTTAATTATCTTTTATCTCTCTAATAAGATATTTTACGTAAAACCTCTGTTTGCCTATAAAAATCAGCCATCGAGTATAAAAACTATTTATTGAGCAGTTATACACAAATAGGCAAAACGTTTAATTGATTTCTTTATTTACAAATATCAAGTAAAATAAGCAAAATTTTACCATTCTAGAAATCTAGGAAATCAATGTGACAAACGCATTACAACAAAATTTGGTTGAAATTCACGATATGTCTTTTTATCGTGGAACAAGGCCTATTTATAAAAATATGAGTTTGAATGTCCCGAAAGGAAAAGTGACAGCAATCATGGGACCTTCAGGAATTGGTAAAACCACACTACTAAGGCTCATTGGTGGTCAATTAAAACCCCAGTCAGGAAAAATTTTATTCGATGGTGAAGACATTCCAAGCATGTCTCGCTCCCGACTTTATGAAGTACGCAAACGCATTAGCATGTTATTTCAATCGGGAGCTTTATTTACCGATCTAACTGTGTTTGATAATGTTGCTTACCCACTACGTGAGCACTTCAAATTACCTGAACCTATATTGCATAATTTAGTCTTAATGAAATTACAAGCTGTTGGTTTACGTGGTGCAGCTCAAATGATGCCATCGGAACTATCTGGTGGTATGGCAAGGCGAGCAGCATTAGCTAGAGCCATTGCGCTTGATCCCGATTTAATTATGTTTGATGAACCTTTTGCTGGGCAAGATCCTATATCCATGGGTGTTATTGTTAAACTGATATCTGAAATAAACCAATCATTAGGATTAACCTGTATCGTTGTTAGCCATGACGTGACCGAAGTGCTCAGTATTGCAGATTATGCTTACATTGTAGCCGAACAACATATTATTGCAGGTGGTACACCACAACAATTACGTGATAATGATGATTTACGAGTAAAACAATTCCTTGACGGGTTGGCTGATGGTCCAGTACCTTTTCATTATCCTGCTGAAGATTACAAATTAGACCTAAGCAGAGGTACAAAATAATGTTAAATTTACTGGCAAAATTAGGACAATGGTTTATTGATATCATTGCGATGATTGGTCGTTCTGGTGTGATGCTCTTTAGGGCATTAATTGGTAAGCCACAATTTAATAAACAATTCCCATTACTCATTAAGCAATTTTATTTTGTTGGTGTACAATCACTCACTATTATTATTGTTTCTGGTCTTTTTATTGGCATGGTTTTGGCCTTACAAGGTTATTTTATTCTGACCACTTTTGGTGCAGAAGCCAGCCTTGGAATGATGGTAGCCCTTGCCCTACTTCGTGAGTTAGGTCCTGTTGTTGCTGGTTTGCTGTTTGCAGGTCGTGCTGGCTCTGCATTAACGGCTGAAATCGGCTTAATGAAAGCAACTGAGCAACTATCAAGTATGGAAATGATGGCAATTGATCCATTACGACGTATTATTGCACCTCGTTTTTGGGCTGGTTTTTTCAGTATGCCATTTTTAACTGCAATTTTTGTTACCGTTGGTATTTTAGGTGGTGTTATTGTAGGTGTTGATTGGAAAGGTATTGATGCGGGCTTTTTTTGGTCATCTATTCAAAGTAATGTTGATTGGTGGCATGATCTAGGTAACTGTTTTGTAAAAAGCTTTGCATTTGCCATTGCTAGCACTTGGATTGCACTTTTCAATGGTTATGATTGTGTACCAACATCAGAAGGAATTAGTCGAGCAACAACAAGCACTGTTGTTTATTCATCATTAGTAATTTTGGGGTTAGATTTTATTTTAACCGCATTAATGTTTAGTCATTGAGGTCATTAAGCATGAGTCGTAAAGTTGAAATCACAGTAGGATTATTTATGGTACTGGTCATTTGCTCAGTACTTTTTTTATGTTTCCGCGTAACGGATCCAACATCATTTGCTAGTCATAATTCATATCGAGTTTATGCTGTATTTGATAATATTGGCGGATTAAAAGCACGCTCTCCAATCAAAATCGGTGGCGTTGTGATTGGTCGAGTCAGTAATATAACTCTAAAATCATCAGATCTTGATGTATATAAACCCTATGTAACAATAGATATTGATGCACAATACAATCAAATTCCAGTTTCAAGTTCGCTTTCAATTAAAACATCAGGTTTATTAGGTGAACAATTTATTGATATTAACTTTGGACTTGATAAAAGTACTGAATTAGAACTTGATTCATTGGATAGCGAAGGTACAAGCAACAACTTGCCAACAAATAATCATGAACCAGCTTATTTTCATGATGGTTTTGTAATATACAACACTAAACCAGCAATGGTTATTGAAGACTTAATTGGTCAATTCCTTTATAGTACTGGAGGTTCGACCGATGATAAAAATAAGAAACAAGATACACAAGATATAAATGAAAATTAAGGAGTTTTGTTACTATGTTAACCAGATTTAAACACACTATTTTTTTTGCATTAGCTTTAATATTTAGTGCTAATGCGTTTGCTGAAAATGATCCTTATAAAGAGATGGAAATGGCTGCTAATAAGATTTTTAGCACCATGAATGCACAATCTGCGACATTAAAATCAAACCCTAACAAACTAAAAGAGATCGTAAGAACAGATTTATTACCTTATGTACAAGTAAAGTATGCTGGCGCATTAATTTTAGGTAATTATTATAAAAGTGCTACAGATGCGCAACGTAAAGCTTATTTCGCTGCTTTTGAAAACTATTTGGTACAAACTTTTGCTCAAGCATTATCTATGTATAATGGCCAAACTTATCAGGTTGAATCGCCAAAAGATTTAACTGGCAAAACGCTTATCTCTATTCGTGTTTTATTAAACCAACCTAATAAAAACCAACAACCATTGCGAATTGATTTCCAATGGCGTAAAAACTCTGTCACTGGCGAATGGAAAGCTTATGACTTAGTTGCAGAAGGCGTCAGCATGATCACCACCAAGCAAAATGAGTGGTCTACAATTTTACGTCAAGATGGTATTGACGCATTAACTAAACAATTAATTGATCTTTCAAATCGCAATATTGACCCAAACGCTAAACCAAAAGGCTAGCCATAATGTCGCGAATAAAAACAGAAAAACAACAAGAAATATTATCTTTACAGGGTGAACTTGATGTTCACTCTTTAAACGATTTGTGGTCAACACAAAATACTATTTTAAATGGTGTAAAATGCATTGATGTTGCGCAACTTACTCGGGTTGATTCTTCAGGGCTCGCAACTTTAATTTATTTTTGCAATAAATATCATGTAAAGCTCAAAGGTATTAATCCTCAGCTACAAACATTAATTACATTGTATGATCTACAACCTGTAATTAATATTTAAAAAATGTTAATTTTTATACTGAAACACATAGTTACCGGAAACTTTTTAACAAAAAATCTTCCCCATAATTTACATTAATGATGAGTATGAATAATGGATAAACAAGAAATTATAAACAAATTAAAAAATTCGCTTGAACTTGATGATGTACATGTCCTAACCGATGATGGAAGCCATTTCCAAGTTATTGCTGTAGGAGAATTATTTGCCGATTTAAATCGAGTGAAAAAACAACAAGCAATCTATGCCCCTTTGGCTGAATTTATTAATGATAATCGTATTCATGCGCTTTCTATAAAGACTTATACCCCCACTGAATGGCAACGTGAACGCAAACTTATGGGGTTATAACCATTTCTTAGCATGATAATCCCTTGAATTAATTGTTTTCGCCACCATATTATGTTGTATCAATAGACAACACCATTTGTATAAAGGTATCGCTACATGACTAATCCATTATTAACAGATGCACCATTACCCCTTTTTTCACAAATTAAACCCGAACATGTTTTGCCTGCTATACAAGAAACTTTAAAAAACTGCAGAAATACCATTGAAGCAGTATTAAAGCAAAATAGCCAATATACTTGGGATAACTTAATTCAACCAATTGATGAAGCAGACGAAAAATTTGGACGAGCTTGGTCTCCAGTTAGTCATCTTAACTCAGTTAAAAATAGCCCTGAATTACGTGAAGCTTATGAAGCTTGTCTGCCATTACTATCTGAGTACAGTACATGGGTTGGGCAACATAGACCTTTATATCAAGCTTATAAGCAACTCAAAGAAAGCGAACAATATGCTACTTTAACCAAAGCACAGAAAAAAGTGGTTGATAATGCACTACGTGATTTTGAATTATCTGGAATTGGCTTACCCGATGACAAACAGAAACGTTACGGTGAAATTGTCGCAAAATTATCAGAATTATCCTCAAAATATAGTAACAATGTGCTCGATGCCACCATGGGATGGTCAAAATTAATTACCGATATCAAAGAACTATCTGGCATGCCTGAAAGTGCGCTTTCTGCCGCAAAAGAACAGGCTAAATTAAAAGATAAAGAGGGTTGGTTACTAACCTTAGATATACCAAGTTATCTTCCCGTCATGACCTACTGTGATAATCGTGATTTACGATTTGAACTTTACCAAGCCTATAATACTCGTGCGTCAGATCAAGGACCAAACGCAGGTAAGTGGGATAACACTGAAATTATCAAACAAATCTTAACGCTTCGCAATGAGCTTGCACTATTACTAGGCTTCGATAATTACGCTAATAAATCACTAGCAACAAAAATGGCAAGTTCAACAACTCAAGTGATTGAATTTTTGACCAATTTAGCAACTAAAGCTAAACCTCAAGGTGAAAAAGAGTTAGCAGATCTTAAACGTTATGCTTATGAGTTTTTTGGCGCAAGTGACATCAAACCATGGGATATAGCTTATTATAGTGAAAAGCAAAAACAGCATTTGTACGCTATCAACGATGAAGAATTGCGCCCTTATTTCCCTCAACAACGAGTTATTAATGGTTTATTTGAAGTAGTGCATCACATTTTTGGTATTACAGCCAAAGAGCGACAAGGCGTTGAAGTTTGGGATCCTGAAGTTAAATTTTATGATCTCTTTGCCGCAAATGGTGAGTTAAAAGGTAGTTTCTATCTTGATTTATATGCACGTGAACATAAGCGTGGCGGCGCTTGGATGGATGATTGTATTGGTCGTATGCGTTTTGCTGATGGTCATGTACAAAAACCCGTTGCCTATTTAACTTGTAACTTCAATCGCCCTGTTGGTGATAAACCAGCACTATTTACACACGACGAAGTCACAACCCTTTTCCATGAATTTGGTCATGGTTTACACCACATGTTAACCGAAATTGATACTTCGTCAGTTTCTGGTATTAATGGGGTGCCATGGGATGCTGTTGAATTACCAAGTCAATTTTTAGAAAATTGGTGCTGGCAGCCTGAAGCGCTTGCATTCATATCTGGGCATTATCAAACTGGTGAACCGCTACCAACTGATATGTTAGAAAAGATGCTAGATGCTAAAAACTATCAAGCAGCACTATTTATTTTACGCCAATTGGAATTTGGTCTTTTTGACTTTAAATTACATACCCAAAAAGATCCTGATATTTTAAATACATTGGCTGAAATAAGAAAGCAAGTTGCCGTTGTTCCTGCCGTTGAATGGGGAAGATTTCCACACGCATTTAGCCATATCTTTGCTGGTGGTTATGCTGCGGGTTATTATAGCTATTTATGGGCAGAAGTATTATCTGCTGATGCATTTTCACGTTTTGAAGAAGAAGGTATTTTCAACGCTAAAACAGGCAATGCATTTCTTGATAACATCTTGTCACAAGGTGGTAGCGATGAGCCTATGACATTATTTAAAAACTTCCGAGGCCGCGAACCTCAACTTGAAGCATTACTTCGTCATTATGGTATCCACTAATTCTAACTTTGCTCAGCTAAAATTATTAGCTGAGCAGTGGTTATCCACACATGCTGATCTTCCATTCGCTCTTGTTACCCAAAACAATCAACTTGAGTTACAAAAAACTGACGAACCAAAATTAGGGGCAATATGCGTAAACTTTGTTTCTGGAACAATGGCTCATCGTCGCCAATTTGGTGGTGGGCGTGGCGAAGCAATTGCTAAAGCAGTAGGTATCAAAGGTGAGTATTTACCTACAGTTCTTGATACCACAGCAGGGCTTGGTCGAGATGCATTTGTTTTAGCATCAATCGGTTGCCATGTCACTATGTTTGAAAGACATCCTGTTGTTGCTGCATTGCTAAAAGATGGCTTGCAGCGTGCCTACCAAGATCCCAAAATCGGTAGTTGGCTTGAGCAACATTTACGTTTAATTTATCATTCAAGCATTGAGGGATTGAGTACTTACCCTGAAAAACCTGATGTTATTTATCTCGATCCAATGTTTCCACATCGACAAAAAAGTGCGCTTGTCAAAAAAGAGATGCGCATTTTTCAACAATTAGTGGGCTGTGATAATGATGCAGATAGCTTATTAGAACCAGCAAGAAAATTAGCAAAAAAACGGGTTGTAGTAAAAAGACCCGATTATGCACCGTTTTTAGCCAATCAAAAACCGACGGCCGAAATTAAAACTAAAAATCACCGTTTTGATATATACACACCTCTAGAGTAATACAAGGATATTGTTTAAATTATGCGATTAGATAAATTTCTCGCTCATCACTTAGGCGCTAGCCGCACTATTGTAACTAAAAAACTCAACGCTAAAAAAGTGACTGTCGATGGTGAAATTATAAAATCAGGTGCTTATCAATTATCGCCAGAGCAGATTGTTCAATATGATGGTTACCAAATTGAGCAAGTTACAGATCAACGCTATTTCATGCTCAACAAACCACAAGGCTATGTCTGCTCGACTGACGATCCTGACCACCCTACTATACTTTATTTTATTGATGAACCGATGCCTGAAAAATTGCATGCAGCAGGTAGACTTGATCTTGATACTACAGGACTTGTTCTACTTACTGATGATGGTAAGTGGTCACACCGTATTACATCACCCAAACATCATTGCGAAAAAGTCTATGCCGTCACGGTTGAACAGCCATTATGTATTGAACTGATTGATATATTTAAAAATGGTATCCAATTAAAAAATGAGAAATCACTTACCAAACCAGCTAAATTAAATATTATTGATGACTTTCACGCTGAATTAACTATTAGTGAAGGACGATATCATCAAGTTAAACGCATGTTTGCAGCAGTCAATAACCATGTTGTTGAATTGCATCGCAAACAAATAGGTAAGGTAATTCTTGATATACCTGAAGGTGAATATCGACCACTTACACAAGATGAAATCGACTCGTTTAATTGACACATATAATTTACATTAATCTTAATAGCAACTTTCCATTTAGATAAATAAATATTTTTTAAATAATTTTATCTCATTTATATGACATATTTTTAGGTGCATTTTAAAAAATTTGAAGGAAGTATGACGTGCCAACTCAAGATTGTTTAAGTGATATTAAAGTTTCCAAACAAGCGCTTATTTTTATCCTTGGATTACTTTCTATGTTGATGCCTTTATCCATAGATATGTATTTACCTAGTATGCCAACTATTGCACGCGACTTTAATGTAACCAATGGCACGGTACAGCTAACAATTAGTTGCTATTTATTAGGATTTTCTGTTGGACAACTTTTATTTGGACCACTCACAGATAGTTATGGGCGTCGTAATGTTCTCATTTTGGGTCTAATTATTTTTATAGTTGCGGCTTTAAGCTGTGGTATTGCCAACAATATTAATCAATTAATTACAGCTCGCTTTTTCCATGGCATTGCGGCAGCGGCTACAGCAATAGTCATTAATGCGTTAATGAAAGATATTTATCGTGATCGTGACGAATTTTCTAAAATGATGTCGTTTGTCATGCTGATATCCAATGTAGCACCATTACTCGCACCAATTATTGGTGGATTTATTTTATACTGGTTTAATTGGCAAGCCAATTTCTACACTATCAGCTTAATTGCTTTGACTTGCTTTGGTCTAGTGATCGCATTTATTCCTGAAACATTAGCAAAAACAAAACGCAATAAATTTAGTTTAATTCGTATCTTAAGTAATTTTATTACACTGTTCAGGCATCGCCAAGTATTAACTTATATGATGTTAGGTGCATTTTCTGGAGCTGGATTATTTTCATTTTTAAGCTTAGGACCTTTTGTATATATGAATCTACACGGTGTTGCATCAACTAATTTTGGTTACTACTTTGCATTTAATATAATAGTTATGGTGTTTATGAATACATTAAATAGCCGTTTTGTTAAACATGTTGGCTCGATTAAAATGATGCAGTTCGGTCTTTTGGTCCAATTTGTTATGGCAATAGGCCTTACCATCGTAACATTATTTAATCTCGGATTTGCCTATCTTATTATTTGCATTGCAGGATATATTGGTTGTATGTCAACCATTGGTGGAAATAGTATGGCAATCGTTTTAGACTTTTATCCATATATTGCAGGTACAGCCTCATCTCTTGCCGGTACAATTCGTTTTGCAATCGCTGGAGCAATAGGCATATTATTATCATTATTGGTATCAACTCCAACTGCACAATCCATAACGGTCAATAATACAACAGAGTGGCTAATGGTTGGCTCTATGGTGTTATGTAATTTTATTTCTGTGAGCTTATTTTTGAGTGTCAAAAATAATAAAAGGTAATAATTATGATCTATCAACTAGGTGATTTACATCCACAAATTCATCAAAATTGTTTTATCGCAAAATCTGCTGATATCATTGGTGATGTCGTTTTACAAGAGGGTGTTTCTATTTGGTTCAACGCTGTTTTACGCGGTGATATTGCTCCCATACATATTGGTAAAAATAGCAATGTGCAAGATAACACTACCATCCATATTGAAACAGATATCCCTTGCATTATTGGCGAGAATGTCACTATTGGGCATAATGTTATCCTACATAGTTGCACCATTGAAGATAATGTATTAATTGGTATGGGTAGTACTATATTAAACAATGCTAAAATTGCAAAAAATTGCCTTGTTGGCGCCAACTCGCTAGTAACACACACCATACCTTATGAAGAAGGTTGTTTAATTATGGGATCACCCGCAAAAATTATCCGCAAATTAACTAAAGCTGAAATTACAGCAAATATCACTAATGCACAACGATATGTACAAAATGGTATAAGATTTAAAACTAGCCTACTTCCTGTTGCATAATAACCCAACAATAAATTGCGTTTTAGACAGTATTGGCTCTGTGAGCAAGCACAATTTATGATAAAATACCAGCTATTTTAATAGCAATAGTTTTTAGGTACTTGTTTGAAAAAGCCCAAAATGACAAAAAAACAGATCATCACTCAATTGATTCTACTAACAATAATAGGTTTATCTGTTTGTTTATTTCTATCACAGTTCAGTTACGATCCATCCGATCCCGGTTGGTCTCGTACGGCTTGGCACTACCCTATTAGTAATTTTGGCGGTTATATTGGTGCATACATCTGTGACGTTCTTTTTCAATTTTTAGGCTTTATTGCTTATAGCCTACCTTTTATCGCTATTTTTATTTGTTTACAGTCAATCGTTTATTTTTATAAACATGCTAATGATCCTATAAACTACTTTAGTCTTTCATTTCGGATTATTGGTGTGTTAGCATTTATATTTAGTGCTACAGGATTTTTTGCTTTAAATATTGCTGATTCTGAACAATTTGAAGCGGGCGGTTATTTAGGTGCGATTGTCATCGAAAGCCTTTTACCAATTATAGATAGTATTACTTTATCCTTAATTCTTCTTGCAACTTGCTTGGCCTGTGTCACATTATTAACTGGATTATCATGGTTGAATCTAATTGAAAAATTAGGTGCTTTTGTCATGATTTTACTACTACCGATTAGATGGTTAATTAAGCCTCGTACAGCCAATAAACTTAAACAACCAGATTCACTAAACGAAAAACCAATAGCACAGACTAATGAGGAAATAAAAGATCCTCAATTTACAATACCTTTTGATACAAAACTAGATAAAAAATCAGATGATGATACCAATATCATTCCAACATCAAATACTATCTCTAGTGTTGAAACAACTCAAAATCAGACTGCAAATACCATCATATCGGCTGACGATAAAACAATCTCAATAAAAACAACCGATGAATTAATCAAATCATCCCACAAAGATACTCAAGTACCGCAGTCAACAACAGCGCCTCTAACAAGTGATAATCCACCAAATAAAGAGCTCGATCCTAACGAGATTTTATCTCGCCTTGAATCAATTATTCAAAACATGAATGGAAACAAAGCTACTCCAGATCAAGAGCAAACCTTGTCTTCATCAATAGAACAAATAAAACAGGTAATACAAACACAAAAATCAGAAGAAAAATTACCATTTGATGAATCAGAAAAATACACAATTTCAGATGCACCAAGTAAAACACTGTTTACATCAGTACACAACGAACCCAAAATTAATTTTACTAATGAACAAACACCATTTGAATCATCCACCAACCTTTCAGCTATAGAAACAACTGAAACCAAACAACCATTTATTCAAGAACCACAGGTTATTACAAGTACAAAAGACACTGCATCTATAGAAGATATAGAAAACATAACAGATACAGAGACTGAAATAAAAGAAGTGAAAGCAGACGTAGAACAACTAGAATATGTTGACACTGAAGCTCTAAAAAAAGCAAATCCAATTATTGACGATATCTATCCTGAAGAAGATCGTGTTGAAGATATTCAACATAATCATTTCAATGAAAATGACGAAGATAGCTTAATTCATCCGTTATTAAGACGTAATGATAAACCGTTACCTAAACCGACTACGCCACTACCGTCACTGAACTTATTAACTACGCCACCAACAGCTCGAATCGAAGTCGATCATGGTGCCTTAAACGCAATGTCGGAACTGATTGAAAAAAGTTTATCGGATTATCGAGTGAAGGCAAAAGTGGTTGATTATTTACCAGGACCGGTGATTACTCGATTTGAAATTGAACTTGCACCGGGTATCAAAGCGGCACGAATTTCAACGCTAGATCGTGACTTAGCACGATCATTATCAATGCCATCGGTTCGTGTAGTTGAAGTTATTCCGGGAAAACCTTATGTAGGTATTGAATTGCCCAATAAAAATCGTCAAACAGTCTATTTTAGAGAAGTCTTAGACAGCCCTCAATTTAAAGATGCTCAATCGCCGTTAACTGTCGTATTAGGGAAAGATATCGCTGGGCAATCAGTGGTTGCTGATCTTGCTAAAATGCCTCATTTACTTGTTGCTGGTACTACTGGCTCGGGTAAATCAGTTGGTGTTAATGCGATGATTTTAAGCATTTTATATAAATCGCAACCTGAAGATGTCAGGTTTATTATGATTGACCCCAAAATGCTAGAGTTATCTATTTATGAAGGAATACCACATTTATTAACACAAGTGGTTACTGATATGAAAGATGCCGCTAATGCATTAAATTGGTGTGTTAACGAAATGGAACGACGCTATCGTCTAATGTCAGCATTAGGTGTGCGTAATATTGCTGGTTATAACGAAAAAATAAAACTAGCAGAACAAATGGGCAGACCAATTCCCGATCCACTTTGGAAACCAACTGATAGTATGGATCTTAATATGCCAACACTCGAAAAATTACCCTATATTGTGGTCATGGTCGATGAGTTTGCTGATTTGATTATGGCTGTCGGTAAAAAAGTCGAAGAACTAATTGCACGGCTTGCTCAAAAAGCGCGAGCAGCAGGTATTCATCTAGTTTTAGCCACACAACGTCCATCGGTGGATGTCATTACGGGCTTAATCAAAGCGAATATACCAACTCGTATCGCTTTTACAGTATCAAGCAAAATTGATTCTCGCACTATTTTAGATCAAATGGGAGCAGAATCATTACTTGGTATGGGGGATATGCTTTATTTAGCCCCTAATAGCTCCATTCCAATTCGTGTTCACGGTGCATTTGTGCGTGATGAAGAAGTGCACGCCGTTGTGCAAGATTGGAAAGCACGTGGAACACCAAAATACGTTGAAAATGTCACAGTTGCGACCGATGATAGCGAAAATGGCAATTCCAACTTGTCAGATGAAGAACTCGATCCATTATTTGACCAAGTTGTTGCTTTTGTCATAGAAACACGAAGAGCTTCTATCTCTAGCGTACAACGAAAATTTAGAATTGGCTACAACCGAGCAGCCCGAATTGTCGAACAAATGGAAGTAGAAGGCATTATTAGCGCCCCAAGCCATAATGGAAATCGGGAAGTACTAGCTGTATCAACACATAACGATTATTAGTTTTATCACACACCAATCCATTTAAAAGAGTGGCTTGGTGTTTACATCATAGCATCATGCAAATTAATTAAATCGAATCCCTATAGGTAACCAATAGTAATGAGTGATTATTCTCAGCAAGTAGCATTATTAGAATTACAACTCAATAATGACCCTAACCGATGTTTACCTGCGCAATTAGCAACTAAAGCATTAATCAAAGAAATTTGCTTATCACCAAAACCCGGATTAGTTGATATGAATAATAGTGGAGCACATCGTGATATGGATTTCCAAACCTTTATTCAAAGTATTAGTGCTATTTGTGTCTGGTTTGAACGTTTTTACCAATATGGTAAAACATCAGCTTTGCATAAAAATCAACTTTTTTTAGCTGGCATTAGACCAATTGGTATTAATTGCGAACAAGCGATGTTTAAAGCCACCAATCAAGTTAATACTCATAAAGGCGGGATATTTGCCTTTGGTTTGCTGCTCGGCGCTATTGGCAAGTTAGAGCAATTAAACTTACCAATCAATATACAAAGCATTTGTAACGAAGTTTCATCCATTTGCCAAGGCATTGTTCAAAGCGAGCTAAAACAAAATAATCTAACAAATTCTGTTGGTGAAAAGCTATTTAAACTGCATAACCTTACAGGAGCAAGAGGAGAAGCAGAATCAGGTTATGCAACAGTTAGAAATATCTCACTGCCTATCCTTCAACAAATGCAAAAGAACGGCTATGATGAAGAAACTTGCTTATTACAAGCGATGTTACATTTACTTGCTTTTAATCAAGACACGAATGTAGTTTCACGAGGTGGACTTGATGGCTTGTCCTTTGTCCAAGAACAAGCTAAAAAACTCATCAAACAAGGTGGCGTAATCAATCCAAAAGTACGAGAAAATTTATATCATCTTGATATTGAATTAATAAAACGTAATTTAAGCCCTGGCGGATCAGCGGATTTAATTGCGATTACTTGGTTTTTGTCTCAATATGAGGAACAAACTTGTTAAAAAACTTATTTCAATAATCTGCACCATCAAGCTTTTCTTCAACAGCAATATTTTGAATAGTTAATTGTTTATAAAGACGCTATACATATTCAATATCAACAAACTGTATGTAGACACAATACTCTGATTTGCTCATAGCTTAATTGGATAAACCAAACACACATTAAAGCTACCTAATAACAAACGAATGGGAAAACCAAAAAAGTGATGCATACTTTAATAGCAACGTGACATAACTAAAAAATATTTAGCGATTAAAAAGATAGAAAATAAAAAGTTAAGAGTTTTATTAATTTTGATAATACTGTTAAACCCCATAAAGCAATTTTGGAAAAAAAGGCCTTATGAGTTTTTAGAGGATTATTTTAACCATGAAGTGTAAACAACTCGGTGTTTTCTTACATATAAAATTTTTTCTTTGATGGAATGGTTAAAATAAGATGACAATATTTAGAAATATACAAAACAATCATCACTAGAAATAAAAGCATTGGGAATGTTGATTGTAGATGTAAAAACGATTTATTGTTCAGATTCAATCGATTGCTGGTATTCAATTCAATAAAACGTTCGATTATTAGCTAAATAGCATATAAATAAATTAAAATAGAACATCTTCACCGATAAAGGTAGACGAAGATGTCTAGTAAACAAAAAAGTTAAACAAAACCTTTCAAACCAACTACATGCACATGTTCTTGGTTATTGATAACTTTACGTACGAGTTTATAGGTTGTTCCTTTTTCAGGACTGATGTTTTCTGGAGCAGCAATGATTAATTGCATTTCTAATCGTTCACAAAGTTCAAATAGTGTTGCAATTGATTTGGCATCTAGTCGAGCTGCTTCATCTAAGAATAGTAGACGACATGGCAAAATATCTTTATTCCGAAGTCGCTTGGATTCTTCTTCCCAACTTTGAATCACCATAAGTAAAATTGACATACCTGTACCAATTGCCTCACCCGTTGATAATGCACCGCTTTCAGCACGTAACCAACCATCTGCACCTCGATTCACCTCAACATCCATTTCAAGATAATTTCGATAATCTAGCAGTTCTTCACCAATATTTTGGGCAGTTCGTTGTCCCATATCAATATGTGGATTTAAACGTTGATAGAGTTTAGCTAACGCTTCCGAGAAGGTAATACGATTATTACTAAATAGATCTTGATGTTCATTTTGCTCATCGGCAAGTGCAGCTAAAAGAGTTGAATGAGCTTCGCGAACATTGACATTTAAACGCACGCCATTAACTTGACCAAATGCCACTGCTTGTAATCCTTGGTTAAGCATACGAATACGATTTTGTTCGCGCTGTATGGTCTTACGAATAATATTCGATACACTCTTCGAGCTAATTGCCAGTTGCTGTTCACGCGAAGTGAGTTCTTCTGTTAAGCGTGACAATTCAATTTCCATCTGTTCAATGGCTTCAATTGGATCGTCAGTTTTAACAATATCTTGGCGAATTCGTTCACGCAAATGTGCGTAAACAGCGATATAGAATTGGATTTTACGTTCTGGGCGTTTTGGATCTTCTGATAGTCTTAATACATCCCGTAAATGTTCATTGTCATTAACAGCTAAACGTAAGGAACCTAATGCTTTATCTGACATTGAGCGTAATTCATCCGCACTTAAATAAGCAAGTTCACGTCGATGTAAACGCCTTTCAACACTATTTTCTTTAACAAGCCTTAAGACTAAGCACCAACCAGCTTTGGCTTGCACTACCTGTTCGCGTAGTTGCTTATAATCTCGCAGTGTTTGAGTTAGCCGTTTTTGCAATTGTGTCATTTCGCTTTCGCACATAATGAGTTGCTTTTCAAGCGATGTACAATGTTGACGATTGTTATTTAATTTTTGATGGATTTCATCACGACGTAATCGAGCACGTTCTTCAGTGATCGCATCGGCTTTTACCCCAATTTGTTCAATTTCTTTTTGTAGCTCATGCAACATATCGCGCTTAGTTTCAAATGCACTTTTAAGCGAAGCTAGTGTTTGGTTATATTGATTGTATTTGTCTTGATACTGTTGCATCTGACTGCGAGCTTCAGTTCTTTGAGTTTCGACGACTTCTAAGCGAGAACGTAATTTTTCATTTAAATCACTATTTTCATTTAACATACCTGCCGAGTCTTCGTAGCTAAAGTGGGCACGACGTTGCATTACTTCAGTTAAGGCAAAAACTTGTTGGCGGATGGTCTGTTGTTGTGCTTTAACCGTATTGTATTGTTCTTGTAAAGCCTCATTTTGTTCAGGAGCACTTTGTAAAACAGCTAAAATTGGTTCAAGTTCTGAAACGGTATTACGATTACGACTAACATATTGCGCAGATTCTTGTGCTTGTGTAACTTGTTCACGTAAATCGTCAACTCTATCGGCCAGATCATCATCAGCCAATAAATGCATTTGCGCAACCAAGCGATTTATGGTTGCTAATTGTTCTTTGCAATTAGTAACCTGTTGCTGATTTTGTTTATCAATACTTTCCTGAGACGATAATTGTCGTTCAATTTCAGTGCGTCTTGTCATTAATTTTTGCGCTTCAGCTTCAGGATCGATATCAAAAGCAACTCCTAAATGTTGACCAATAAATTGCCCAACATTTTGTTCAATTCGTTGTAATTTTTGTAAATCAAATGAGATAGTTGCATAGCGCTCATGTAATTCATCACGTTCGGCAGATAATTTTTCAAGGTGAATCTCACGAGCAGCACGACCAAATAGTGGTACTTTAGGAAAACTTGAGAATCGCCATTGACGATCGCCCGTTTTGACAAGTACCGCTTTATTCATTTCCTCACAATCAAAAACACTATCATCAAATGATGAAGGATCACCTTCGATAAAATAGATATCTTCAGGGTAATCTTCATCACTTGCGGTAAGGTTTTCTAATTGCTGTTTAACTAATGATAAATCTGGTACAACAATAGCTTGTCTTGATGGACCATATAATGCAGAAAAGTAAGGTGCATCATCAATTGTTACATCTTCATAAATTTCAGAAAGTAATACACCATTAAATCGTTCTGCTAACGAAGACAAACGGCCATCATCGACACCACTAGGTTGATTTAGTTGCTCAATTTGAACATCTAATTGGTTGCGTCTAAAACTAATTTGGTCTCGCTCAGTAACAAGTATTCGCTCTTTTTCTAGCAGTTTTTGCATATGTTGAGTGACATCTTGACTGTTATTAAACTGTTCGCTAGTTTGTTCTTGTAAAGCGATTAATGCATCTTGTGCTTTCAACCATAGTGGAGCTTTTTGACGATAATCAGCTATTTTTGATTGAATTTGTTCAAGCTCTTGCCTAAATTCGATACGTTTTTCGCTAGATTCATTAGCTCGTTCGGCTATTTCGTCTAATTGCAATTCAAGTTCTTGTTTTAAATCATCTAGTTCATCGTAATTAACTTGGCGTTCAATACGTTTACAAAATTGTGTTAATAACGATTCTGCTTCTTTTTGTTCAAAAAATCGTTGTTCTAGCTCATCTAGTTGTAGCTGTAAATGTTCGGCTTGTTCTGCTTGGTAACATTGTGATGGCCATTGTCTTAATGCTTCTTTAGCTGCCGCAAAAGCGTCACTTCGGGTAACATCGCCAACTAATTTGATCACTAATTGATAAGCACGGTCAAACTGATTAATTGCCGCATCAGATACACTTAATTTTTGCTCGAGTTCAAGAACTTGTTCCGTGATCTCTTTTTGCTTTTCTTCAAACAATTCATAGTGATTTTCAATATTACTAATACCTAATTTTGGTAACTGGCATAATGACTGAGCATTTTTTAAAGCCTGTAAGGCCTGTTGGTATTGAATTGCACGTGTTTGTTGAACATCAAGAGCCTGTTGGTAATCAGCTAATTGAGTCTTGATTTCGTCAACTTCTTGTTCTGTTTGTTCTACTTGATCACGATAGGTTTGGTACTGTTCATTCGCTTCAAGTACCACTTCGTTTTGTTCTTCTAACTTTAAGTTTAAATCATCTAAATCTGCTTGATAACGGTCAATTTTTTCCTGTTGACGTAATGCTGTTTGCACTAAATTGAGGTGATCATTAGCCGCCTGTAAGTCGGTTTCCAAATCACTTTGCGCATCTTGATGTTCTTTAAGTTCTTTTGCCATTTCAACTTGGCGGTATTGATTGCTTATAAGCAGATCTTGTGTTTTAAACATATCACGGCGCAGGCCAAGTACTGATTCTATATGAACTCGGCGTTCATTATTATGGCGCATATAATCAGCTGCCACATAATTAGTTGACTCAGTAATTAAGTGTTTAAATAAGTCACGATCCGATTGTGTTACTCGAATGGCTTCTAACGTCATCCGATTCTCGCGTAATGCGGCTTCCATATCTTGGAAAGCTTTTCGCACACCACTATTTTCTGGTAATAAATAATCACGTAGGGAACGAGTAATAGCACTTGAGATACCACCATAAAGTGATGCCTCAATCAAACGGTAGTATTTACTTCTATCAGATGGAGAGCGCAAGCGTTTTGGTAAAATACCAAAATCAAACATAACCGAATGATAATCAGTAATTGAGTTAAATTGTTTAAAGATAATGCCTTCCATTGATTCGGCTTTATCTTTTAACTCTGGTAACGATAAGATTCGCGCTTGTTTATCATTTAAACGCTCCGTAACCAACTCTGTTGGGCTTACACTGATAGATAATCCTTGCAATAAAAAAGGCTTGATATCGACTTTTTTGTCCCGCCCTGCTACTTGTTGCAAACGTACACCACAAATAATCCTTTGGTTCCGTGAGTTAATTACGTCCAGCATAGAATAACAGACGCCTGGTTTTAATTTACCATGCAAGCCTTTATCTCGTGAGCCTGATGTGGCTCCAGCTTCGGTTGTATTTCTAAAGTGTAATAAAGTTAAGTCAGGTATTAATGCAGTTACAAATGCCGCCATGGTAGTTGATTTACCAGCACCATTACCACCAGATAATGTCGTAACTAATTGGTCAAGCTCAAAAGTTCGTGCAAAAAAACCATTCCAGTTAATTAGCGTTAATGAGTGAAATTTACCGTGTCCAATCATGATTATTCAGTCTCCTCATTAACATCTTCATCTTGTTCTTCATTATTATCATCTAAAATAAGTGCTGATTCGATTTTAATTGCTTCGCCATCTCGAATTAGGCGTAATTGCGCTTCTTGTGCGTCATCACTACTTCGTACATCTGCACCAAAACGGAAAATTGATTCGTTAATGCGAAAACGGCTACTGTCATTACCAACAATAAAAAAAATCATACCTAGTCGACGCAGGCGATTTAGCGCTGTTTTTACTTTATCAAATAGTTTTTGGCGATCTAAATCTGAACCTGTTGAACGTTGGTTTACTAATCTGAGTAACTTACTTTCATCTGCTAATGAAACCAGTTCATCAAACAATTCTTGTAAGGTAAAAATCCCCTCATGCGCTAATCTCTCGGGACTTAAATACAAATAACAAAGTACTTTGCCAACAAGCATATCAAGCTCCGATAATACTGAACGAGGAATCAATGTTGTTGAGCGAGGACGAAGATAGAAAAATCCTTCAGGCGCACGGATTAGCTCAACATTATAACGTTGATAAAATTGTTCAAGCTCAAGTTGGAAATCCATTAGAAAAGCATGATGATCAAGTTCATCAATACCAATATGACGGCCAGAGCGTAGTAAACTATCCAGTTCTGGAAAGATCGGATTAGCAATTGCTTGGGCCAATTTAACGGGCATATATTTATCGATAGAAGCTTGAGAACTAGCGACTATGCGCCCCATAACTTCATCAAGATGATGTGCGGTTTGTTGTGTTTCGAAATCGTTAGTATCTGTTGATGACATGTGCTTGTACCTTAGCTCCATAATCGTTAATAGGTTTCCATTCGGCAGGAATTCCAAGCCAATCATCTTCAGCAATACCGAGACGAATAGCCTGATCAATAAATAATCTCGCTATATCAAAATGTTGTTCGCGCGGGAACTGAGCCAAATAGTTATGAATGGTAGCGCCCATATCAAGTGGTTTATTTTCTTGCTTAAATACCATTAAATTTTGTTCAATATGAGCAATAATATGTTCTTGAATCTCTTCAATCATTTCAAATTCAAGTTCCGAAGGTAATTCTCCAGTTACCTCAGCATCATGTAGTGCCAATTCTTCATCACGCATATCTAGTAAGCGATCGGCATTAGCAAAAGTGAGTGACCAAGGCAAATCAAAGTATCCTTGAATCGATTTTCGTAAGCGTTGCGAAAACACACGATTTTTATCTAAATCAATAGCAGTACGAATAAATTTATGAACATGGCGATCATAACCGATCCAAAGATCAATCGCTTTTTGCCCCCAACCAATAATTCGATCTAGTTTACCTTGCAGATCCATAACTACATTGTTGATTTTATCTAGTTCTGGATTATCAAGCGTCGCATCTTGTATTAAAAGTAAACTGGCTTGTAATTTATCACCTGCAGCAGCCAAAGTATCTTGTAATTCCCGCAATGTTTGTGATGTTTCAGTCAGTAACCCTTCACAACTGCTAATTGCTGCTTGCCAATCTTGACTTAATAGGGCAGAAATATTTTGTTTAACATCAGCTTGTTGTTCATCCATCACTCGTTGTGTGATATCGATACTATCAAAAATTTCAGCGACTGAATATTTTAATGGCGCAAAGACATTTCGATGCCAATGTAAATCATCACCACCTTCGATGGCTGCATCTGCAGCTCGTTTTAACTCTTGCGCAACAATAGATAATTGAATGGATAAACGCAGCGTTGAGAATTCACGTTGGCGAATATAATAATCAGAAATACCTATCCCTAACGGAGTTAAACGATAAATCGAAAAACCGTCTGTCATTTCACTTGCAAAACGTGTGATTAAGCTTTGGCGTACCAAATCATTGATAGCATTATTAGCTCGCAATGTAATAGTGTCTTCACTCTGCTCGAAAATTTGTGAAACATGCCTAAAAGCATCAATTAATTCAGATTCCGTCATTTCACCGTCAAAACGTTCGCTATTTAATACGGCAATAGCTAATAAAAAAGCTAACCTTTCCACAGGCAAAGCGATCGAAAAATCATTCTTTTTTGCCCAAGTGACCAGTTCTGGCACTGATTGGGAAAAATCAATCATAAAAAATCCTTAATTCAAGGAAAACAAAATCGAATCATACCTTAAAGTTTACACTTCAAGGTAGACACAAAAATAACGTCAATTATATAACAATATAGAGTAAATTTGTAATGGAATTCGATGAAAGCATTAAAACGGTTTTATTTAAATTATAGCTATTTCGGTATAGCCTTATAATAATATTAATTAATAAATATTACTCAAATAATTTAAAAATCTTATTTCTTGAATAAAAAATAGATTCCCTACTCGCACATAACCCTATTTATGCTAAAATCAACTTACATACAATAAACTAACATAAGGACGTAACGAAATGCATATCGGTATACCTAAAGAACGGTTAGCCAATGAAGCTAGAGTTGCAGCGACTCCTTTAACTGTTGGACAACTGTTAAAACTGGGCTTTACAGTTTCCGTAGAACAAGGCGCTGGACATGCAGCTCATTATGAAGACCAAGCTTTTATTGATGCTGGGGCTACAATTCAAAATGCACAAGACATTTGGCAAAATGATTTAATTTTGAAGTTTCATGCGCCAAGCGATGATGAAATTTCTTTAATGAAAGAGGGTTCAACCCTTATTAGCTATATTTATCCAGCTCAACATACAGAATTATTAGAAAAATTAGCCGCCAAAAATATTACTGTAATGGCTATGGATTGTGTACCACGTATTTCACGTGCGCAATCTCTAGATGCATTAAGCTCAATGTCTAATATTGCTGGTTATCGTTCAGTTATTGAAGCAGCAAATCAATTTGGTCGATTCTTTACAGGTCAAGTTACTGCTGCTGGTAAAGTGCCTCCAGCTAAAATATTAGTTATTGGAGCAGGTGTTGCTGGCCTTGCAGCCATTGGCGCAGCGGTGAGTTTGGGAGCAATTGTTCGTGCTTTTGACACCCGCCCTGAAGTTGCCGAACAAATTAACAGCATGGGAGCTGACTTTTTAGAGTTAGATTTTGAAGAAGAAGCAGGCTCTGGCGACGGCTATGCTAAACAGATGTCAGCGGCCTTTATTGAAGCTGAAATGGCACTGTTTGCAGAGCAAGCTAAAGATGTTGATATCATCATAACAACAGCACTAATTCCAGGTAAACCAGCTCCGAAACTCATTTCGAAAGAAATGGTTGAGTCAATGAAACCTGGTAGTGTTATTGTTGATTTGGCTGCGTTAACTGGTGGTAACTGTGAATTAACTAAACCAGGTGAAATTTTCGAAACAGATAACAATGTTAAAATTGTTGGTTATACTGATTTAGCTAATCGTATGCCAGCACAAGCATCACAGCTTTATGGTACAAACATTGTTAACCTATTAAAACTACTTGCTAAAGAAAAAGACGGTAATATTGATATCAATTTTGAAGATGTTGTAATTCGTGGTGTAACTGTGGTTAAAGATAAAGAAGTCACTTGGCCAGCACCGCCGATTCAAGTATCTGCTCAACCTCAGAAAAAAGCAGCTGAGCCAATTGTTAAACCAGAACCAAAGCCAATGGATCCTCGCAAAAAATATGGTATTTTAGCTTTAGTTCTCATTGCTTTCTTCTGGCTTGCAAACTCCGTTCCTGAAAGCTTTTTAGGGCATTTTACTGTATTTGCATTATCTTGCGTTGTTGGTTACTACGTTGTATGGAATGTTACACATTCTTTGCATACACCACTAATGTCGGTAACTAATGCAATTTCTGGAATTATATTGGTCGGAGCAATTCTGCAAGTCAGTGATGATAATGGCTTAACTACGGCAATTGCTTTTGTTGCTATTTTGATTGCTAGTATCAATATTTTTGGTGGATTCTTTGTTACTCAAAGAATGCTGAAAATGTTCCAACGTGGCAAGTAAAGGAGAGCATACATTATGAGTAATGGAATCATTCAAGCAGCCTATGTTATTGCTGCATTACTTTTTATCTTTAGCTTACGAGGTCTTTCCAACCAAGAATCTGCCAAATCTGGTAATATTTACGGTATGATTGGTATGGCTATCGCTCTTATTGCTGCAGTTGCAAGTATTAAAGGCGGATTACACTGGATAGTTATTGCAATGATTATTGGTGCTGCAATTGGTTTATATTTGGCTAAAAAAGTTGAAATGACTCAAATGCCAGAACTTGTTGCACTACTTCATAGCTTTGTTGGAATGGCTGCTGTTCTAGTTGGTTTAAACAGTTATTTAGATCCACACATTCAAAATTTTCAAGGTGGAGAGTTAACTGTACATTTAGTAGAGATTTTTGTTGGTGTCTTTATCGGCGCAGTAACCTTCTCCGGCTCTGTTGTCGCATTTGGTAAATTAAATGGACGCATTAGCTCAAAACCATTATCAATTCCAAATAAACATTATTGGAATCTAGCAGCAATTGTTGTTTCTATCATTTTAATGTTTACTTTTGTTGAAGTAAAAAGTGGTGCTGGTGCAACAATTAGTTTGTTGATCATGGCAATTATTGCATTCGTGTTTGGTTTCCATCTTGTTGCTTCAATTGGTGGTGCTGACATGCCTGTTGTTATTTCAATGCTAAATTCTTATTCAGGTTGGGCAGCAGCAGCAGCAGGCTTTATGTTAGGCAACGATCTACTAATTGTAACTGGTGCGTTAGTTGGTTCATCAGGCGCAATTCTTTCATATATTATGTGTAAAGCGATGAACCGCTCATTTATTAGTGTTATTGCTGGCGGTTTCGGTAGCGATGGTAGCGCAGCTAGTTCATCAGATGAAGAACAAGGTGAATACCGTGAAATGCAACCAGCCGAAGTTGCACAAATATTAAAAGAAGCTCGCTCAGTTATTATTGTTCCTGGATATGGTATGGCAGTTGCTCAAGCTCAAGGTGCAGTAAGTAATATTACTGAAAGACTACGTGGTATGGGTATAGAAGTTCGTTTTGGTATTCACCCAGTAGCAGGACGTTTACCTGGGCATATGAATGTATTATTAGCCGAAGCAAAAGTCCCTTATGATATTGTATTAGAAATGGATGAAATCAACGATGACTTCCCTGATACTGATGTGGTTTGGGTAATTGGAGCTAACGATACAGTCAACCCAGCGGCAGAAGAAGATCCAAATAGCCCAATAGCAGGCATGCCTGTTCTTGAAGTTTGGAAAGCAAAAACGGTTGTTATTTCTAAACGCTCAATGAATACTGGTTATGCAGGTGTACAAAACCCACTATTCTTTAAAGAAAATAGCTATATGCTATTTGGTGATGCTAAAGACAGTGTTGAAAAAGTATTACAAAACCTTTAAGTATCACTAAAAGTATTACTGCGGCTTTTGCCGCAGTATATTTCTAAAATAGGCACTTAATTTAAATTCACCTTAGCTAAAAAATCGATTATTTGATCCGTTATTTCACGGTGTATCTCTGTCCTTGTGCGATTCCCACCATCTTTACAAATGATTGCTTCTCCTTTAGCCTCTTGCTCTAAAATATCTATAGCATCTGATTTACAAATTTGCATGAAACTAAAATGCATTGCATCAGGGATAACAATATAAGTTGATAATGATTTTGAAAGAAACTGTTGTAAATAACCAGATTCTAGCTCTACATTCATATCACCAACATCAATACCAGCGCCAATGATTAAAGAAGGAAAAGCAATATTTTTCAAACTATCTGCAGTAAATCCTCTAACTAATCCAGCATCTAAAGAAATAAATGACTTTATTCTCTGATCTGACATGTTTTTATTTAATTGTGGGTTATCCAGTCCAAGTTCATTTACTAACTGGCAAGCTTTTAAATGTGAATGTATAGTGCAATCTTGTTTAAAAAGATCTGTATCAAACCTTGCTCCAGCAAGTGCAGCTACTGTCCAACCGCCAAGGGAATGTCCAATAGATGAAATTTTATTCATATCAATATAGTTTGCCAAAAACTCATCTATTTGTAACGCATCAATAGTTTTACTTAGATCTTGAGGACGTAACCACAATTTAGTAGATTGAGTAATATCTTTATTAAAATAAGTAGTTCCCGGATGATTTGGTGCAGCAACAATATATCCCCTATCTGCCAGTTCATAAGCAAGCCAACTTAAACTTTGCCAACTTCCTCCATAACCATGCGAAATAACAATCAAAGGATGTTTACGATAATTTGAAATAGATGCTGCATTAGGAATGACTTTAGAACCGTAAAAAACGGCATTATCGCCAATAGCTACTGCTCTTTGTTGAGCATCTGTCGGATACCATATTGCAATATTTAAAGGTCTACTGTCTTCTTTGCTATAATAGATTTCCTTAAATCCCACATTTGAATAAGCATAGTTGAAAAAGGGAAAGGACAAAATAAGCGAATAAAGCAAAAAGTATAGTTTAGTCATGAAATTAATTTCTATTTAACAATGTTTCTCTTTTTTTAATGCTACAGTATGAATAACAAAAACACAATAAATAGTAATAGTAAAAATCAGTAATTAGTAGATATTCTTATTGAAAATAATTAATTGCTAAACAGCATAAAATTTTAATATTACGACCAAATTAGAATTTTGAGATTGGATTTGGGGTAGTATAACGATTAATGACTATCTTTTTTGATTTGTTCTTTATGATATAAATAATAAGCTCCACGAGACACCATTCTTAGTTGAAAAATAAGATCTTCAATTAATTTTTGTCTTTGTACTGTGTCAAAATCAATTGCTTCAGCTCCCGCATTAAAAGCAATAGTGACCATTGCTTCTGCTTGAGCTTCATTGTAATGGTGAGGCATCTGGTTGGCATTATCAAGATAATCAACAAGCTCTACAATAAAGTGTTGGATTTCTCGAGCAATAGCAGAACGAAAGGCAGAAGAAGTTCCTGCTTTTTCACGCAATAACAATAAAAAAACTTTAGGGTTTTTATCAATAAACTCAATGAAAGTTGTTACAGAGGTACGTAAAACACTTCCTCCTTTTTCAATACGTTTTCGCGCTTGGCGTAACAATTGACGAAGAGTTAAGCCACTTTCGTCCACCATGGCCAAACCAAGCTCATCCATATCACGAAAATGTCGATAAAAAGAAGTAGCCGCTATTCCAGCTTCACGAGCTACTTCTCGCAAACTTAAACTTGTAAAACCTTGCTCAGCATTAAGTTGATTAAACGCTGCTTTGATTAAATTTCGACGGGTTCTTTCTTTTTGTTGTGCCCGAATACCACCAGTCTTAATATTTTTCATTTGAAAGCTCAGTTCTAATATTTATAGTTATCCATCCTTACATAACCTTGCTTAATAATCGCTCTTTTTCAGCAAAAACTTGGGGCATATGATCTCTAATCGTTTTAGCTATTGTTTCATAACGGGAACGTAATGGTGAACCAGGTCGATAGATGAAAGTAATACTACGTGATGGTACTGGGTCTGTACACGGAATATAGCAAATATTATCACGACTTCGCTCATTAGGTGCAGCTAGCTCTGGAAATAAAGTAATACCTCGACCAGCAGAAATCATACTTCGAAGTGTTTCAAGGCTAGTTGCTTTGAACTGTTTATCTTCATCAATACCAACTTGAAAGCAATACCCCATTGCATGATCTCGTAAACAATGACCATCTTCAAGCATCAAGAATTTTTTACCTTTTAAACTGGAAAGTTTAACTGTCTTTTTGCTAGTTAATTCATCAGTAGCAGGAACAGCTAAAAACATGGGTTCATCAAATAAAGGTAGTTCAATAAATTGTGATGTTTCTTTAACTTGCGCAACAATGGCACAATCAAGTTTACCACTTTCGAGTTGAGCAACAATATTAGCAGTTTGTGCTTCATGCAAGTAAAGTTCTAATTGAGGAAAAGATTCATGTAACACTGTAATGACATGTGGTAAAAGATAAGGCGCTATAGTAGGAATCAATCCTATATGCATTGGTCCAGACATTTCTTCACCTTGACGGCTAGCCATTTCTTTTAGGATTTGAATATTACGCAAAATCTCTTTAGCTTGTTCAACTAGCATCATTCCAGTTTGTGTAAATAATACTTTCCGGCTTGTACGCTCTAATAACATTACGCCTAATTCATCTTCTAATTTTCTGATCTGACCACTAAGTGTTGGTTGACTCACATTACAAGCATCAGCTGCCTTACGAAAATGGCAAAATTCAGCTAACGAAACAAAATATTCCAAATCACGAATATTCATAGTGTCCCCAATAAGTTATCAGTTAATGGTATATACTCAAACAACTTCCATTATGTGATGGTTATAAAAAATAACATCAAAAATCTCTTCATCATTTATTAAATTATCATGCGTTATAAATTATATTTTGTGAAGCAAATAAGTAAAAAGAAGTTCTGAGTACGGTTTTATTTCATTTTAATTAGCTAGTTAAAATACACTAACCACAGCAAAACAAAGTTTATTGCTTTTTATTAGATTTTATCAATATTACTATATAAAGCACTATTGTTGATAATTATGTTTAAAAAATCAAATAGAATATTTAAATTATCTATAAAAATACAATTTTATTGAGTAAAAATCACCAATTCCAAGAAACATGGAAACTTATTAGTAATTACGATATAATTGCCCGCTATATTGTATTAAGCCAAAAACCTTTTTGAGGTGTACTATTTTTAAACAAGTTTCACGCTTTTATCGAAAGTTTTTTCATAATGAAGAACAACAAAAAGTCGGTTATGTGTCTATTTCGCGTAATGAACATAATATATCTCGTAATGAGATTAGTGAAAACGCGTTAAAAGTCCTTTATCGATTAAATAGACAAGGGTACGAAGCCTATTTAGTAGGCGGGTGTATCAGAGATCTTACCTTGGGTAAAACACCAAAGGACTTTGATATCACAACTAATGCTACACCAGAACAAATTCAGAAAATTTTCCGTAACTGTCGCTTAATAGGAAAACGGTTTCGTCTTGCTCATATTATGTTTGGCAAAGAAATTATTGAAGTAGCTACTTTCCGTGGCGAGCACGACTCTCAAGAAAGACAAACCAATATTTCTAAACGATCCCAGTCAGGAATGCTATTACGTGATAATGTCTACGGAACTATTGAGCAAGATGCTATCCGTCGGGATTTCACTATGAATGCACTTTACTATAATGTAAATGACTTTACATTACGTGATTATTGCGGAGGATTGGAAGATTTACAAAAAGGAATTATTCGATTAATTGGCGATCCGCAAACACGTTATAGGGAAGATCCTGTTAGAATGCTAAGGACAGTCCGTTTTGCAGCAAAGCTGAACATGAAAATTGAGCCAGCTACTGCTAAACCAATTAAACAGCTTGCATCATTATTAAGAAACGTACCATCAGCACGACTTTTTGATGAGTCACTTAAACTATTACAAACTGGAAATGGTTACAAAACTTACAAGTTACTAAGAGAATATTGTCTTTTCAAACAACTATTTCCTGTTATTGAGCATCTGTTTGCTAACAATTCAAATAGCTACTTAGAAAAAATCATCGAACAAGTTTTAAAAAATACTGATTATCGTATTGCTAACAATAAACGGGTTAATCCCGCATTTTTATTTGCAGCCTTTTTCTGGTATCCAATAATTGAACAAACACAAGCAACATGTATCGAAAGTGGATTACCATTTCATGATTCGTTCTCAATGGCAATTAACGAAGTGCTAAGTGAACAATGTAAAAGTATTGCCATACCTAGACGCTTAACCACCATAATGGGAGATATATGGCGTTTACAATTACGTATGAAAAAACGGAGTGGTAAACGTGCGTTTGCCATTTTAGAACACCCTAAGTTTAGAGCTGCTTATGACCTTTTAGAAATGCGAGCCTCAATCGAAAAAGGAGAACTCTTGCAATTAGCTAGATGGTGGAATGAGTTTCAAAACACTTCACTCGAAAAAAGAATGGTGATGGTAAAACGGCTTAATAAAATAAATAAACGCACAGTGAAACGTTAATTTTTAATTCGCACTTTTATAAATAACCGCTATAATGTTGCAATCATAATAACTTTATAACCATTAATGAAAAAATTAACGCCTTCTCTTATTGCTATAGCCGTTACTCTTTCTTTGTATGATAGCTCTAGTTATGCTATAAATTTACCTAAAGTTGTAAGCGATAATCCTCAATGCCTTATTGACGTTCCGAAGTTTGATCGTCCTTTAGTTAATGGAGATATAAATACCTTACCTGTAAATGCTGAAGCAAACCAATTTGAAGCAATCAATCCAAATATCGCCATATATAAAGGTGAAGTATTATTAGAACAAGGCAACCGAACAGTTCAAGCAGATAAGGTAACAATTGACACTCAAGATAATAATAATCGAACCGTAACATTAGAGGGTGATATTATTTATCAAGATAATTTAATAAAAATGGAAGGCGATAATGCATCAATGAATCTAAATAACAATGATGCAAATATGAGCCCAAGTAAGTACTATCTTGTCAATAGACTTGGTCACGGTATAGCAGATAAAATACAACTTAGAAAGAATAGATATGTGATTTTAAAAAAAGGTAGCTTTACTTCATGTCCTACTAATGACAGTACATGGGACATTAAGGGAACAACGGTTATTCATGACAACGAAGAACAATTAGTAGAAGTTTGGAATGCTATATTCAGTATTGGCAAAGTACCTGTTCTATACTCACCTTATTTACAATTACCAACTGGTGATAAACGCCGTTCAGGATTGCTTATACCCAATTTAAGCTATGATAGTATTGATGGCATTGATTTTTCAATACCAATTTATTGGAATATTGCGCCAAATTATGATGCAACTTTTGTTCCAAGAGTTCTGCAAAATCGAGGTGTACAATTCCAAACAGAATTTCGCTATTTAAATGAAATAGGCTTGGGTACACTTGCATTTGATTGGCTACAGCATGATAGCAAATATAATAATGACAAAGATAGCCATTTTAATGGCAACAATTATGGCAATAATCGCCACCGCTGGTTATTTCATTGGAAAAATGATGAATTAATTAACTCTAATTGGCGTTTTTATGCGGATACAACTCGAGTCAGTGACAATCAGTATCTCACTAATCTAAATTCTAAATATGCATCCCAAACTGCAGGGTATTTAACACAGTCTTATAAAATAGCTTATAATAATGAGAATTGGGATATTACATTGGGATATAAGCATTTCCAGCCATTTCATTCTGAAGTGAAAGATTCACTTTATCAAACTGAACCACAATTAGATATAAACTATTATAATTATGATTTTGGTCCACTTAAATTTAAAACATTTTCGCAAATATCTCATTTCTTAAGTTCAGGAAAAAATAATCCTAAAGCCTGGCGAACCCATATTGAACCAACTGTTGATTATACAGTAACAAATACATGGGCTACATTAACAACCTCAGGTGGCTTTATGGCAACACGCTATAATCAAAATAATATTAAAAGAAATATTTATAAATATAAATATTTAGAAAAGAACGTAAATCGTTTTTTACCTAAATTTAGTATTGACGGTAAAGTTATTTTTGAGCGTGAGATACCTTTTAGTGATGGTTATGCACAAACTTTAGAACCACGAATAAAATACATCTATATTCCATACCGAAATCAATCGAATATTGGGGCTTATGATTCTACTATATTGCAATCAGATTATATTGGATTATTTAGAGATCAACCGTATAGCGGTTTAGATAGAATAGCTTCAACAAATAAAGTATCAACTGGCGTAACAACTCGGTTTTATGATAAGAAAAAAGTTGAAAAATTTAACTTATCAATTGGTCAAATTACTTATTTTACTAAATCAAAAACGAGTGAACATAATAACGGTTTAGATGAAAACTCTGATACAGGCAGTATTACTTGGGCAACAGATAATTTTTGGCGACTAAATGATGATATGATATTTAGAAGCGGTGTTCAATATGATACTCGAATTGATACAATTTCATTAGCCAATGCAATATTTGAATTCCGACCAACTAATGATAAGTTAACACAATTATCTTATCGCTATGCAAATCGTAATTATATTGATACAGTTGATAAAAATTCTTTTTATAAAGGTTATAAACAAGATATTTCTCAAGTAGGAATAATGACTGCTTGGCCATTATCACAAACAGTCAGTGCTGTTGGTTCATATTATTATGATGTTAAATTAGGGCAATCCGTAGATAGTTTTGTAGGATTGCATTACAGTGATTGTTGTTGGGGTACCTCGGTACAATATGGTAGAAAACTAACGGATTGGGACAATATTTCTAAAAAAAGTAAGTATGAAAATAAGTTATCCATCAACTTCGAATTAAAAGGATTAAGTAACAATCGAGATACCAGAGCTAAAATGCTCAATTTTGGAAAGCTACCATATAACACAACATTTGAATAAAATATTTTTAGTAAAAATAGATTACCAATAAATTAATTGCAAACTGTCTATACTGAAAAACAAAGTGAGTTAAGTTAATATGAAATTATTAAAATTATTTATTACATTAAACCTAAGCATAGCTCTAGGAATTATAACTCCATTATCTGCCAATGCCGTACCTAAACTTGTAGAACAGGTTGCTGCAGTTGTTAATAACAATGTCATTTTAGAAAGCGATGTTAATGATATGTTAAAAACAATTAAAGCTACTACCGATGCACAAAATCTACCTAATGATAAAGTACTTAGACAACAAATTATTGATCGTTTAATTATTGAAAATCTAATTTTACAGAAAGCAGCTAAAGCTAAAATCTCTGTTAGTGATAACGAGGTTACTGACGCTATTGATAGAATCGCAACTGAAAATGGTATGGATATAGATCAACTTAGAAGTAGACTTTCGACAATGGGAATAAGTTATAGTGCTTACCGAGAAAGAATCCACAATGATATGTTAATGGACAAAACGCGGATGCACGAAGTTAGGTCAAGAGTTAAAATTTCAGAAAAGGAAGTTGAAAACTTAGCTAAAAATATTGCTCAACAACCAACCAATAATATTGATGTGAAAATTAGCCATATCTTAATTTCTATTCCAGAAAAAGCATCTAAACAACAAATTGATAATGCTACAAATAAAGCACAAGATATTATTAATCGGATTAGAAAGGGAGAAAGCTTTGCTAAATTAGCCACTTCATATTCAAACGATGATTTTGCATTAAAAGGTGGCAGTATGGGTTGGCATAAACTTAATGAATTACCTACTATCTTTGAAGAACGGTTAGTACGAGCTCCAAAAGGTAGTATTATTGGACCTATCCGTTCTGGGGTTGGTCTGCATATTCTAAAAGTTGATGATACCCGTTCAGAAGCATCGAGAACTGTCACAATTGAAGAGGTAAATGCACGCCATATATTGATTAAAACAAATGTATTAGTCACCGACCAAATCGCAAAACAAAAATTAATTGATATCCGTAAAGCAATCGCCAGTGGAGCCACAACCTTTGAAGCTGCTGCTAAAGCTAACTCTGAAGATACAGGTTCAGCAAGTAAAGGGGGCAACTTAGGTTGGAACCGTCCTGAAATTTATGATAATAGCTTTAGAACTGCTCTGATTCAGTTAAAAAAAGGAGAAATTAGCCAACCAATAAAATCAGCTTACGGTTGGCACTTAATCCAATTAATTGATAAAAGAAAAGCTGATGGAACAAATGCAATGAATAAAGATCAAGCTTATCGACTCATTTTTAATCGTAAATTTTCTGAAGAAGCCCAAGTATGGATTCAAGAAATAAAAGGCGACGCTTATATTAAAATTACAGGTGAAGATAAACATGAATAACCGTGTTCACCAAGGGCATTTTGCCCGTAAAAGATTTGGACAAAATTTTTTACATGATGATTACATTATCGAAAGTATTGTTTCAGCTATACAACCTAAAACAGATCAAGCACTGGTTGAAATTGGTCCTGGACTTGCAGCACTAACGATACCTATCAGTAAACATATTGATCATTTGACAGTTATAGAGATAGACAGGGATCTAGCTAGTAGGTTAATTGAAAATCCATTTTTAAATAATAAACTAACTGTTATTGAACAAGATGCCCTAACCTTTGACTTTAATCAGTTAGCCGATCAACTAGGAAAACCATTAAGAGTGTTTGGTAACTTACCTTATAATATCTCGACACCATTAATGTTTCATTTATTTAAACATGCAAATATCATCACTGACATGCATTTCATGCTACAAAAAGAAGTAGTAACTCGCTTAGTTGCATCGCCTAACAGTAAACATTATGGTAGATTAAGCGTTATGGCTCAATATTATTGTCAAATCATTCCTGTTCTTGAAGTACCACCAGCATCATTTAAACCTGCTCCAAAAGTTGACTCTGCTGTTGTTAAATTAACACCTTATAAAGAAAAGCCTTATCTTGTTAATGATATAAAAATACTTTCTCGCGTAACTACAGAGGCATTTAACCAACGTCGTAAAACTATCCGTAACAGTTTAAGTAACTTGTTTACTGTTGAACAATTAACTGAATTAAATATTGATCCTAATTTACGTGCCGAAAATTTAACAGTACAACAATACTGCCAACTGGCAAACTCATGGAGTTAACAGGATGGCAAACTTACTTATTGGTGATATTCATGGTTGTTATGATGAGTTTATGCGTTTACTTGAAAAAGCAAAATTCTCATCATCGGATATTTTATGGCTAACAGGAGATCTAGTTGCCAGAGGTCCAAAATCATTAGAAGTTCTAAGATTTGTTAAACATAATGCTAACCAAATTCGATTGGTATTAGGTAATCATGACCTACATTTATTATCAATTTATGCCAATGTTACCCCTTCTAAAAAGAAGGATAATCTTGATGAAATTATTCGTGCACCAGATTTTAGTGAATTAATGGAATGGCTGCGTAGACAGCCATTGGTCCAAATTGACGAATCATTAAAGTTAATTATGACCCACGCTGGTATTTCACCACAATGGGATATCGAAACACTAAAAAAATGTGCTTATGATCTGAATGTTATGCTATCTAGTGATTCCTATATCCTATTCCTTGATAAAATGTATGGCAACTTTCCGGATGAATGGTTTCCTGAACTACAAGGATTAGATAGATTGCGTTATATTGCTAATGCATTAACTCGTATGCGTTTTTGTTATGAAGATGGTCGATTAGATTTTTATTACAAAAAATCACCTGAGCAAGCACCTTCAAAACTTAAACCGTGGTTTTTATTACCAAGCAAAATTCCAAACGAGTATGCAGTCGCCTTTGGCCACTGGGCTGCATTAAATGGAAAAGGTACACCAGATAATGTTTATGCACTTGATACAGGATGCTGTTGGGGTGGAAAATTAACATGCTTAAGATTTGAAGATAAAAAATACTTCAAAAAGAAAAATATTGAAGCAAAAAATTAGATAAACTATCTATGAAAAGGATCATTTATTATGTCTGCTTTACCTGTCATTAAATCAATATGGAAAGTGATTAACTTAATAAGGGAAATATTTCTTAATCTAATATTTCTAATTATTATTATTTTAATCTTTAGCGTCATCGCATTAATCAAAGAAACACAAGAACAAGAACTTGTTCCACAATATGGAACACTGGTATTAGATATTGAAGGGGTGATTGTTGACAACACACTTTACGGTGATGAAATTTATGCTTTACAAAGCAAAATTTATGGTAAAAAAGTAAATACCTCTCGTGAAAATGGTTTATTTGAGCTAACTCAAAAAATAGCTCAAGCAACAGCAGATCCAAAGATTACAAGTATGGTTATTAAATTAGATCATTTTGTTGGCGCTGATATGAGTTCGCTACAATATATTGGTAAATATTTAACCAAATTTAGTAAGGCGAATAAACCAATTTATGCTTATGGTTCCAATTTTAATCAAAGCCAATATTATTTAGCTAGCTATGCTGATAAAATATATTTAACACCACTTGGTTCAGTTAATGTATACGGGTTAGCAGCTAACAACCTATACTATAAAACCTTATTTGATAATTTAAAAATTAACACTCATGTTTTTAGAGTAGGAACTTATAAGTCAGCCATCGAACCATTTATTCGTGATGATATGTCAGAAGAGGCAAAAAGCAATACAACACGTTGGCTAACACTTATGTGGAACAATTATCTTCAAGACATTTCAACACAACGGAAAAAAGCCGGTACCCAATTGGTTCCAGCGCCAGAAACTATGTTGACCAACTTAAAAGCAGTTAATGGTAATATGACCAAATATGCTATATCTAATGGGTTGATCGATGAAATTGCATCTAATTACCAATTTGAATCTGAGCTTAATAAGCAACATCAAATCAGCATTTATGATTATCAACTTAAGTCAAAAGATACAAATTTAGATGGTGATAACGGAAGCAATAAACCACTAATTGCGGTTGTATTTGTAAATGGCACTATTACCAATGGGGAAAATAGTAGTAATATCGCTGGTAGTCAAGACATTGTTGAACAATTGAGAAATATCCGTATAAATTTAAATAAACATAACACACAAGCAATAGTATTGCGAGTAAATAGCCCGGGAGGGAGTGTGGATGCGTCAGAAGCAATTCGTAGTGAATTAGAAGCATTACGTGATTACCAAATTCCTGTTGTTATCTCCATGGGCGGAATGGCTGCATCTGGTGGATACTGGATATCAACCGCGTCAGATTACATAGTTGCAAGCCCAAATACAATTACCGGTTCTATTGGTATCTTCGGTATTATTCCAACATTCGAAAAATCTTTATCTCATATTGGTGTTTATAGCGATGGTGTAACTACTTCTTCACTAGCAAGTAATAACTTTACGCAAGATCTATCAACCGAAATGAATCAATTAATTCAATTAAATATTGATAATGGCTATCAAACATTTATTTCGTTAGTAGCAAAAGCACGAAATATGACAACCGAACAAGTCGATAAAATTGGACAAGGACAAGTTTGGTTAGGTTCAGAAGCAAGTAAAATTGGACTTGTTGATAAATTAGGTGACTTTGATGATGCCATTGAAACAGCAGCAACATTAGCTAATTTAACTGATTATGAAATTGACTGGCAAAAGCCAAAAGGAAATTGGTTTAGTGCATTTTATTCAGATATGATAGCCATGTTGCCTAAATCAACGGCAGAAATATTTTTTGAACAACTTCCTGCAACAAAACAACTTCAACAGCATGTTTCTTTATGGAATAGGTTTAATGATCCACTAAATCGCTATATTTATTGCTTAAATTGTGCTGATGTTCGTTAATATACTTAGTTCATTTCCGCCACATTTGTGGCAGATAATGTTTCTTTCTTTACGCTTAATGAATAATTAATTATTTATTATTTATTAAGCTATTTTTTGCTGATTGAGAAAAATAACGCATATGATTCATTGCTTCTTGAATATATTGATAATTTGGCACTTCATCAACTTCACGATTATGTAAATCCATATAATGACTAATACCTAATCGATTAACAAGATAAATATTATCAGATGTTCTCACCGCATAAGAGCTATAATTAGACATCAAAAGCCAGTTACGTTCAGTTATAGAATTAAATAAATCATAACCTGTCGAATAATCACTTATATCATTTTTCACATATAAATAATGTTTCATTAGGGTTGGAACGACATCTTCATGGCTTGTTATTTTTGTACTATTATTTTTCAGGCTCTCTAATTCTTTACCACCAATAATAATAAAAGGCACCTTTGTTTGTGCATCCGTATAATTACCATTATGCCCCCAAAATCCTAATTTATTATCATTCATCTCTTGAGCATGATCACCTGTAATAATCAATATTGTATTATCTAACGAACCTGATTCTAAAAGCTCATCATAAATATTTTGTAGTAAATAATCATCATAATAAACACTTTGCTTGTAACGATTAAAAATAGGCAAAGGATCGGTGTCATTACTCAATGTCATATAATTAAGATCCCCAATAGGTTTGAACTTCACATAAAAATCATTAGGAAAATCATAAGCATGAGGAGAATCATAAAATAAAAAAGAAAATGTCGGTCTAGATGTATCTCGTAGTTTATACCATGCAAGCCAATCATCAGTGATTTGTTTATCTCGATTAGATGCCGAACCATCTTTACTACTAATTCTTAAATTTTTAATGGTAACAAAGGCTGTTCGATCAAATTCTGGAGCAGTTACTTTAGCTGACGTAAAAATCCCAATATTATAGTTTTCTTTCTGTAGTGTTGTGATAAAGAGTGAAGGAACACTATTTCGTAAAAATGAATCCCAATAAGTACCTGGAATACCATAAAACAAACCAAAAATACCTGTACGTGTTGCATTACCAGTTGAATAATGGTTATCAAAAATAACCCCATTATTCTGCTTAACAAAACGAAATGTATTAGGCGAAATTTCTTCACTAAACGTATCATATCGCCAAGAATCCAAAACAATAAACATAATATTTTTAGTTTTTTTATTTTCCGGATTAATCACTAAAGGATTTTTGGGGTAATCAACACTAGCATTACTATTATCTTTGTTATACACGACTTTTCGTTGCCCTTTTTCATCAAAAAAATTCATGATTCTTTTTGACGTAAATGGTCGATAAAGTGGAATATATTCTTTCACTACCATAATAGGCGAATAAGCATAATAAAATGCAATCATGTGCACAACATGACTAATTAAAAATGAACTAAAAAGAAATATTGTTGATAATAAAACAATTCTTGAATTTTTATGCAATGAAGTTAATTTGTTATTGAGCAAGTAAAGAATAAAATACTCGGTGCAAAATACAACAACAATAAGCGTAAACATTAAAAAATAGGTAATTACCGAAAAATCGACAACCTGTCCAGACAAAACCATGGATAAGACAGATTGATTTACGTGAAATCGATACTGTTGAAATACAATAGTATCGATATATAATCCAATTTGAATAAAGCTAAATATTGCAGCTAAAATAATATTGCGAATAGCTTGTTTAAACCATAAAAGAGGTATACAAACAACCAAAAGTAATGAATAAGCCGAGAAAAAATGCCCCAATACAGCAAATATTGAAAATGCCACACTCGGCCAATTAAATGATGCCTCAGGGACAAGAAAGAAACGAATTGATAGTATTGATGAAATAAATAGATTAATTAAGGCAAAATAGTATAATTTTTTCATAGTGTTAAGTAAGTTATTAATTCATTATAATAAGAATTTTACTGTATTTTATATTGAAACATAGTCTTTCCTGAAACTTTTTAACAAACTAGCACTAAAAAATACGATTCTAATAAAATTTTAACAAAAAAGGCTCAATTTAGAGCCCTTTTAGTTGAATTAAATGCAATTATCGGCGATCTGCAAAAATTCTTAACAACATAATGAATAAGTTAATAAAATCAAGATAAAGGGTTAGTGCACCTAAAATAACAAATCTCCTAAACATATTAGGATCATCCTGCGATAATTGATCGCCTAACTCTTTCAGTTTTTGTGTATCATAAGCTGTTAATCCAGCAAAAACAAATACACCAACATACGTAATAGCCCACATCAACGGCTGGCTTTGCATGAAGATATTAACGAGAGAAGCGATTACAATACCCACTAATCCCATAAATAAAAAGCGTCCAAAACTAGACAAATCACGTTTAGTGGTATACCCATAAAAAGCCAAAACTGCAAACATTCCAGCAGTAATAAAAAATACACTTGCTATTGATGATGAAGTATAAACAATAAAGTAAATCGAAAATGTGCAACCATTTAAAACCGAATAAAGCATGAATAATGTTGTCGCAACAGATCCAGAGAGACGATTAATCAATCCAGAAATGGCAAAAACTAAAGCAAATTCAGCAATAAGCAATACCCACATACCTTGATATAAAACGTTCAAAAGCTCATAGTTATTGGATGCAAACCAAGCAACCAGAGCTGTTAATAGTAATCCGACGGTCATCCAACCATAAACATGACTCATGTATGTTTGCACGCGATTACTAGATTGTTCAATAATCGAACCATTAGGTGAATAATTTCTCATTAATTACCTCTCGTTAAAAAAGAATGACATAACTTAATATCATTATATACTAAATAAATACTAATACCATTTTCCCAATGCTTCTTTATCTGTTTTTTTAGCTTTTACCCAAGTTTCGCCTTGAGGCGTTCGCTCTTTCTTCCAAAAAGGCGCTTCGTTCTTTAATATATCCATTATGAATTCTGCGGCTGCAAAGGCATCTGAACGGTGTGCACTACTTGTTCCCACAAAGACAATCTTTTCATTTGCGCTAATTTCACCTACTCGATGAATTACCGCAACTCGGCTTAATTGCCACCGTTCTCTAGCTTGGGCTATGATATTAGCCAAGACTTTCTCTGTCATTCCTGCATAATGTTCTAAAAATAAACTTATTATTTGTTTTTCATTACTACGAACTTTGCCCATAAAAGAGACAACAGCACCATCTTGTGGTAATTGTGAAAGCCAGTCGTTTAGCTTATTAACATCAATCGGCTGCTCACTAACATTGATAAGATCCATAATGTTATCCACCTGTTACAGGAGGAAAGAAAGCAATTTCATCACCTTCTTTCACAATATAATCAAAATCAACCAAAGTTTGATTTACAGCGCATAAAACAGAGTTTTCCTTAAATGCCAAAAACCATTGTTCACCACGTTCACTTAACTGATCGATAAGATAGGAAACTGAAAGTTGATTAGCATCTAACATAACACTCTCAGTCCCAACTAATTCTCTAATTTGAGCGAAAAAAATAACTTTATTCATTTTCTATCTATTAAACCTTTTGGGCAATAAAATCACCTGACCTACCACCACTCTTCATCAACAATCTTACTTGAGAAATCACCATATCTTTTTGAACCGCTTTGCACATATCGTAAATGGTTAAAGCTGCAACAGATGCGGCAACCATTGCTTCCATTTCAACACCAGTTTGCCCATTCAATCGACAAAACGATTGAACTCGGACACAATTTTTTATTTGATCTACTTCTATGTTAATTTCAATTTTACTCAAAAAAAGTGGATGACAAAGCGGAATAAGCTCCCAAGTCTTTTTAGCAGCTTGAATCCCTGCAATTCTTGCTGTTGCAAAAACATCGCCTTTATGATGTTTACCCTCAATAATCATCTTCAGTGTTTCAGCATTCATTAAGACTAATGACTCAGCTCTTGCTTCGCGTGTTGTTATTAGTTTTTCTGAGACATCAACCATATAGGCTTCACCTCGCTGATTAATGTGCGAAAATGATTCACTCATCCTTTAATCCTTAATACTTTATTAATCATCAATTTTACCAAGATAGCAAATTTTATTAATAGTTACTACTAATCCTTTTTAAGCTATTGATGTAATAAATCTAGATGAATAAAAACTAGATTGTTTTTATAACTTTTGCGGGTTATATAAAAACTGCGTACAATATAGCTTTATATAAATTATAATACCTGTGATTTTTTAATGCTTATCGCTCATATAGCCTTACCTGTACCACTTTACCAAATATTTGATTATCAATTAACTAAACCAGCTCAAGTTGGAATGCGGGTTAAAGTTCCTTTTGGTAAACGTGACGCAATAGGAATTATTGTTAGTATTGATGAAAAAACTGAATTTGATATTAAAATCTTAAAAACAATTACAACTGTTATTGATACAGAACCTGTTTTTACGCCTTCTATTTGGCGGTTATTGAACTGGGCCGCTAATTATTACCATTATCCTATTGGCGAAGTTCTTTTTCATTCTATACCTGTTTTATTACGACAAGGGCGAAAAGCAATCAAGGAAGACATCAAACGATGGCAATTAACTCAATTGGGTAAAAATATTGATTTAAAATCATTATCACGGACTCCGAAACAAAAATTATTATTATCATCATTCAGAAATAATACTCCTTCTGAAAATGAAGTAAGTAGTACTATCTATCAAGAATTACAGAAAAAAAATCTTATAGAACAAGTGAACTGTCAATCAAATAATATTCAATGGCAAACCAATTTTTCAACAAATACTAGTTCAATTCAGCTAAATAAAGAGCAGACCTATGCTATAGAAACAATCAACAAAAAAAATCATCAATTTGAAGTATTTTTATTAGAAGGAGTGACTGGTTCGGGTAAAACAGAAGTATATTTAAATATACTATCTAATATATTAGCTACAGGTAAGCAAGCATTAGTACTAGTTCCAGAAATTGGGTTAACGCCACAAACAATTGGACGTTTTAAAAAACGCTTTAATGCGCCAATTGATATTTTGCACTCAGGATTAACAGATATACAAAGACTCACTGTTTGGCTAAGAAGTAAACGTGGTGAAAATGCTATTGTTGTTGGTACTCGCTCATCACTTTTTACTCCCTTTAAAGACTTAGGAATGATTATTATTGATGAAGAACATGATAGCTCCTATAAACAACAAGAAGGTTGGCGTTATCATGCCCGAGATTTAGCAATTATTCGAGCAAAATTTAACAATATTCCAATTGTTTTAGGCTCCGCAACACCGTCGCTTGAAACACTCAATAATGCACAAAATCACAAATACCATTTATTACAATTAACCGAAAGAGCCGGTAATGCAATGCTAGCCAAACAGTCAATTTTGGATCTGCGTGGGTTAGCACTTACTGCTGGTTTATCTCAACCATTAATTGAACAAATAAAAAAGCATTTATCTAATAATAATCAGGTAATGCTATTTTTAAATCGCCGAGGCTTTTCACCATTGTTAATATGCCATGACTGTGGATGGATTGCTGAATGTCCTCGCTGTGATAGACCTTATACACTACATCAAAAACAACACAAACTTATATGTCATTATTGTGATACACCAAGGGCGGTTCCTAAACAATGCCCAAAATGTGGATCAACTCATTTAATGCCAATTGGATTTGGAACAGAACAACTTGAACAACAACTTGAAATCCTCTTTCCTAATATTAAAATTAGCCGCATTGATCGAGACACAGTGAATAAAAAAGGCGCATTAGATAACTATTTACAAAGTATTCAACAAGGTGGCGCACACATTTTAGTTGGCACGCAAATTTTAGCTAAAGGGCATCATTTCCCGGATGTAACTTTAGTTGGAATTGTCGATGTTGATGGGGCATTATTCTCAAGTGATTTTAGGGCAACTGAGCGATTTGCACAAATTTATACTCAAGTATCAGGAAGAGCAGGTCGTGAAACTAAAGCTGGACAAGTTATTTTACAAACATATCATCCAGATCACCCTTTACTCAATATTTTACTAACTCAAGGTTATGAAAAATTTGCCAAACTAACGTTACATGAACGGCAACATACACAATTACCGCCATTTAGTTACCAAACATTAATTCGTGCAGCTGATCGTAACAATCATTACGCTCCAACATTTTTACAGCATGTGCATGATTGGTTAAAAGAACATAGCAATAATACTTTATGGCAGCTGGGGCCAATGCCTGCAAGTCAACCAAAGAAAGCAGGATATCATCGTTGGCAATTACTACTTCAACATACAAGTAGGCAACAATTACAGAAAATTTTGGATCAACTATTAATAGTAATAGGAAAATGGAGTGAAACATCAAAAGTAAGATGGAGCATTGATGTTGATCCCATTGATAATTAGATTGATATTATCTCCACCAATAATTAATTAGTGGAGATAACAAATTATAATATTATTTTACCAGCGTTTTTATCCAATGTTGCCTGCCCAATACCTGAGACTTCTTTTAATTGCTCAACTGAAACAAAAGGGCCAAACTTTTCTCGGTATTCTATTATCTTCTGAGCTTTACTTGTTCCAATCCCAGTTAATACTTTTGATAATTCTTCTGCTGTTGCAGTATTAATGTTTACTTGAACAACTTGTTTCTGTTCTTGTTTAACAGCCGTATGTGTTTCAGGAACCGAATTAGCAAAACTTATACTCGAAAAAGTAAGACTTGATAACATGATACATAATAGTGAAAATACTTTCATTTGATTAACCTCATAAAATAGTTCCGCAAGTAAATTTGCTTTATAACTATCTCACTTAATCAAATAAAAAAATTTCATTAATAATAAAAATGAGAAAAGCCACCAAGGTGACTTTTCTTTTTTTCAATTATTTCTATTATTTGGGGAATTAAATCACAAATTAGAATCAGGCATAATTTCTATCTTAGCTTTAGAGCGTATGTCAGCAGCAAGATAATAATGCGTATTACTAATGAATAACGGTAACAACTCAGAAGAAATATCTTTATATTCTGGTGTGTCGACTTTAGTTAGTGCGACAATATCAGCATTTTTATCATCTAAAAATTCCACGCCATAAACAGTTTTACCCGATGGAGAAGGACTTAAATTAAAGACCATATTAACAACTTTTTCATCGAGTTCTGTTGAATTTCGATTCAAAGTATATTTTTTTGCAAATTTTACATTTTTAGCTTTTCCAGTTTCATCCAGTTGAATCAATATATTATCAACACTAGATTTAAACTGGTTTTGAACCATTTCTGTAAAAAGTTTTTTATGGATATCATCTTTAACTTCATCAAATGGTGCGATACCTTCAGGACGATAATCAACAGTTTGTACAACAAAATCATACTTCCCGTATTTTCTGTCTACAGGTATTAAATCAGAAATTTTATTCGTCACCCTATCATCAACTATCATTTCTTCACTAAAAATTACATCTCTAATTTCAGGATGAGAAACAATTGATGACTTATCATTGAAAGACATCCAATCAGAAATCTTTACTTCAAGTCCAACTTTGTTAGCAACCTCTTCGATGCTCTTAGGTGTTTGGCTAAGTATAGTTTTAATTTTATTTTCTTCACTTTCTAAAGCTTGTTCTATTTTTTGTTTAGTAAGTTTTGACTCAATTTGATATTTCACATAATCAAAATCCATGAATTTTTTAGGTTGTATACCATCTAATTTCACTATTAAATAACCATCATCAACATTGATTGGTAATGAAATATCTCCGACTTTTTTCAGCTGGGCATCTTTAAAAACTTGAGGTAAAGAGTCATCATCAGCAAACCAACCTAATGAACCATTCTTACCATATGGAGAAATATCATTATTTTGGTTAACAATGTTAACAATATTCTCAAAATTTCTTCCAGAAAGAAGATCTTTTGCAATATTATCAGCTCGCTCTTTGTCAGTAACAAAAATTACACTATAAGCTTTCTTGGGCGGATATGAATAAGTTTTGATATTTTTATCATATTCATTTTTAATTTCTTTTTCAGTAACACTAATTGTTTTTCTCAAGATATCATCAGAAGTAACAATATACTTAACTTTTACACGCTCATTTTTAAAAAAATCTTTTAAATGTTCGTTATAATATTTTTGTTCATCATCTAACGTAATATTTGACTCATCAATATCACTTACAGAAGTATTAACAGAAGTAGCGTATACGCTTCTAGTTTGATTTTTGAGAGATGATATTTCAGAATCAATAGGCAGAATAAAACTACTATTTGTTATGGCATTAACAACTTGTTGTTGCTGTAGTACTGTTCTTATGATTTCAGCATAACTATCTGGAGTAAAATTATTTTCAGCTAGTAGGTTTAAATATGTCTGATTATCAAATTTACCATTTTTAAAAAATTCTTTTTGTTTTTTAATAAATTTTTTAATTTGATCATTACTAATAGCTGCACCAATCTTTTGGGAAAATTTATAAGCTAAATAATTATCAATTTGATAGGATAATACCTTACGGCGCAGTTGTTTTATAAAAAAATTGTCACCTCCAGCATTAGCTGTCACTGTTCTAGCTTGAGCTTCAAATTCGGCTCGACTGATACCGTCACCATCAACTTTTGCGATGTATTTCTGTTGATCTAGTGCGCTAGTATTACCACCTCCAAAGCCTAAAAATCCGACGCCTGTGAAAATAAAACATACGATAATTATTGCAAAAATAATCTTAACCACAATATTATTTGCTGCTGTTCGGATTGTTTCCATCATTTCTTGCGACTCTCCATATACCTAATGTTGAATTATAAAAGTATAGCATATTTAACTAAATTGGCTATTGTACGAATGTTAAGTCTACAAAAAAGATCAACATAAAGTTGATCTTTTATATATAGTATTAAGTTACTAGTTCAATATTACAGAACTATCAATACTGTTTTTTAATTTCTTAATAGTTTTTTTAGTTATTGGCTCTATACCAAATGGATTATTTTGTAGTGCAATTGTGAGTACTTCATCAATCCATTTTACTGGATGAATATTAACTTCAGATTTTACATTAACAGGAATTTCTTCCAAGTCTTTAACATTATCCATAGGGATCAAAACGGTTTTAATTCCACCTCGGTGTGCAGCTAGTAACTTCTCTTTTAGCCCTCCTATAGGTAAAACTTCACCACGTAAAGTTATTTCACCTGTCATAGCAACATCAGATCGAACAGGATTACCTGTTAAGGTTGAAATAAGTGATGTACACATTGCAATACCTGCACTTGGTCCATCTTTTGGAGTTGCTCCATCAGGTACATGGACATGGATATCACGTTTTTCATAAAAATCACTATTTATGCCTAATTTTTCAGCACGTGATCGAACAACTGTCAGTGCTGTTTGAATTGACTCTTGCATAACCTCGCCTAATGAACCTGTATAAGTTAATTTTCCTTTACCTAATACACTTACTGATTCAATTGTAAGTAAGTCTCCGCCAACTTCTGTCCACGCAAGACCAATAACCTGACCAATTCGGCTTTCATTATCCGTTTTTCCGTAATTAAAACGCTGTATTCCCAAAAAATCTTTTAAGTTAGCCTGTGTAACCGTTACTTTTTTTAATTTTTTATCTAATGCTAATTGTTTAACAACCTTACGGCAAATTTTTGCAATCTCTCTCTCTAAGCTTCGAACTCCTGCTTCCCGCGTATAATATCGAATAATTCCCATAATAGCTGGATCATCAATACTAATTTCTTTTGATTTTAAACCATTATTTTCTATCTGCTTAGCAATTAAATGTTGCTTTGCTATATTCAATTTTTCATCTTCTGTATAACCAGAAAGGCGAATAACTTCCATTCTATCCAATAATGGCGCAGGAATATTCATAGAGTTAGCAGTTGCAACAAACATCACATCAGATAAATCGTAATCGACTTCTAAATAATGGTCACTAAAAGCATTATTTTGTTCTGGATCAAGGACTTCTAATAAAGCAGATGCAGGGTCACCACGCATATCCGATGCCATCTTATCTACTTCATCCAATAAAAATAACGGGTTTTTAACTCCTACTTTGACCATACGCTGAATTAATTTACCCGGCATCGAACCAATGTAAGTACGTCTATGTCCGCGTATCTCAGCCTCGTCGCGCACGCCACCAAGCGCCATTCGTATATACTGACGTCCTGTTGCTTTAGCTATCGATTGGCCAAGTGATGTTTTCCCTACCCCTGGAGGACCAACTAAACATAAAATTGGACCTTTAACTTTATTGACACGACCTTGAACTGCTAAATATTCTAAAATTCTATCTTTTACTCGTTCAAGACCATAATGATCTTTATCTAATACTTTTTGTGCAACTTCAATATCTTTTTTAATTTTACTACGCTTATACCAAGGAACTTGAATCATCCAATCAATATAGCTACGAACAACCGTTGCTTCTGCAGACATTGCCGGCATCATTTTTAATTTATTAAGCTCAGCTAATGCTTTATCCGTAGCTTCTTTAGGCATTTTTGCCTTAGTAATTTTTTCTTTTAATTCTTCATATTCATCAGGCTTATTATCTATATCTCCTAATTCTTTATGAATAGCTTTAATTTGCTCGTTGAGGTAATATTCCTTTTGAGCTTTCTCCATTTGCTGTTTAACTCGTTGTCGAATATTTTTCTCAACTTGTAATAAATCAATTTCTGATTCCATCAATGAAATAAGCAATTCAAAACGCTTTACAAGATTTGCTGTTACTAAAATCTCTTGTTTTTGATCAACTTTCAAAAATAGAGATGCAGCAATAGAATCAGCCAAACGAGATGGTTCTTTAAGTAAACGGATAGAATCAACAACTTCCTGAGTTACTTTTTTGTTAAGTTTTGCATATTCATCAAAGTTGGATAAAGTTAGGCGTATCATAGCTTCACTTATATCATCAGCTTTTTTTACTTCACTAAATGACTTAACTTTTGCAATAAAAAATTCATTGTTATCGCGTTCAACAACATCAATCATTTTAGCTCTTTCAACACCTTCAACAAGAACTTTTACTGTTCCATCAGGTAATTGAAGTAACTGTAAAACATTAGCAACAGTTCCAACATCATATAAATCATCTATATCTGGATCATCTTGGGAAGGGTTTTTTTGAGTTACAAGAAAGATTTGCTTATCCATTTCCATTGCACTTTCTAAGCAACGTATTGATTTACTTCTACCAACAAAGAGAGGAATTACCATATGTGGAAATACAACAACATCACGCAATGGTAAAATAGGCATAATCATATGTTTAGTTCGTTTTGTTTTCATTTTATTCTCTCTAGTTGTATAAACCCATTAAATAAATATTGGGATCATTTTTGGATATTCAAGCCTATCTTTTTTGCTTTAAATATACACTATTTTCTAGAACATCTTGACTGTATTTATGTAGAATTTTTTTAGTATTAATTTAAAGTTATATCTCTTGCCATCCGTATTTATGATGGCAAATATGTATTTTAAATAGAAATATCAATATCGTTACGATGGACAAATTTTGGTGCTAAAGATTGTTCAACAGTTTCTTTTTCTACAACTACTTTATTAATGGTATTCATTGATGGTAAGTCATACATTGTATCTAATAATATATTTTCCACAATTGAACGCAAACCTCTAGCACCGGTTTTCCGTTGCATCGCTTTTATAGCTATAGCATCTAAAGCTTCTTTTGTAAACTCAAGTTCAACACCATCAAGCTTGAACAATGTTTGAAATTGTTTAGTTAAAGCATTTTTAGGTTCAGTTAGAATATTAATTAAAGCATTTTTATCTAATTCAGATAATTTTCCAATGACAGGTAACCTTCCAATAAACTCAGGAATTAAACCAAACTTAACCAAGTCTTCAGCCTCAATTTGTGCTAATAGCTCCGACTCAGAAAGTCTATTTTTGGTACTTTTCACATCGGCGCCAAAACCTATTCCTGTATTAATCGATACACGATTTTCAATGACTTTATCCAAGCCACTAAATGCTCCGCCACAAATGAATAAAATTTTTGAAGTATCAACCTGTAAAAATTCCTGTTGAGGATGTTTTCGCCCACCTTTTGGCGGAACTGAAGCAATAGTACCTTCAATAATTTTTAATAAAGCTTGTTGAACACCTTCACCTGATACATCTCTAGTAATTGATGGATTATCCGATTTTCGTGAAATTTTATCAATTTCATCAACATAAATAATCCCCCTCTGAGCTTTTTCAACATCATAATCGCAATTCTGTAATAACTTTTGAATGATATTTTCTACATCTTCACCAACATAACCGGCTTCAGTTAATGTTGTTGCATCGGCCATAGCAAAAGGTACATCTAAAAAACGGGCCAATGTTTCAGCTAATAACGTTTTACCACTACCAGTAGGTCCTATAAGCAGTATATTACTCTTGCCTAATTCAACATCACTACGACTAGCATGATTACGTAAACGCTTGTAATGATTATAAACGGCAACAGATAAAACTTTTTTGGCTCGTTCTTGACCAATTACATATTCATCAAGATGTTCCCTAATTTCATGTGGTGTCGGTAATGGCTTACTAATAAACTCTTCATGAGAAAGAAAATTTTTTTTCTCATCTTTTAAAATATCATTACATAATCCTATACATTCATTACAAATATAAATAGATGCTGGACCAGCAATAAGTTTACGGACTTCATGCTCACTTTTACCACAAAAAGTACAATAGAGTAATTTTTCTGAACTTTCTTTATTCACGTTTATCACCTACCCAACATTAAGATCGTTTATTATATATGGCATCAACTAAACCATATTCAACCGCTTTATCGGCAGACATAAAATTATCACGATCGGTATCTTTTTCAATCACACTAATATCTTGACCTGTGTGCATTGCTAAAATACTATTTAGACGATTTTTTACCTGTAAAATCTCTTGTGCGTGTATTTGGATATCTGAAGCCTGTCCTTGAAAACCACCTAATGGTTGATGAATCATTACACGAGCATTAGGCAAGCAATAACGTTTACCTTTAGCACCAGCTGTTAAAAGTAATGACCCCATTGAACATGCTTGCCCTAAACAAATTGTACTGACGTCTGGTTTTATAAATTGCATGGTGTCATAAATTGCCATGCCTGCTGTAACAACCCCACCAGGAGAATTAATATACAAATAGATATCTTTATCAGGATTTTCAGCTTCTAGAAATAACATTTGAGCAATAATAAGGTTTGCCATATTATCTTCAACTTGACCTGTCAAAAATATAACTCGCTCTTTTAATAGTCGTGAGTAAATATCATAAGCACGTTCACCCCGAGAGCTTTGTTCAACGACCATTGGAATAACACCCATGTATGATTCTAAAGGCATTTTTTTCTCCTAATTAACAAAATAGCCCAAACGGATAATCCTTATTTGGGCTTTAAAGTAGTTTTTTAGATTAAACGAAAAGGTTAATAAATTAGACTATTTGCTGATTCATTAATTCAGAAAACGAATAAGTCTTTTCTGTTACCTTTGCGCTAGCTAACAACAGATCAACAACTTGATCTTCTAATGCAACAGCTCTAATATTTTCCATCGCTTTCTTATCCTTGCGATAATATTCTAAAACTTCTTTTGGATCTTCATATGCAGTTGCAATTTCTTCGATTAATGCTTGAACGCGCGATTCTTCCGCTGTTAATTTATTACTTTCAATGATTTCATTAAACAGTAATCCTGTAGTAACACGTTTTTTAGCTTCAGCTTCAAATAATTCTTTCGGTAACTCCATACCTTGTTTGACATTACCGCCAAAACGAGATAAAGCTTGTTGACGTAATACATCAACTTCGCGGTTAATTAATGCCCCCGGTACATCAATTTCATTATTTTTAACTAAACCATCAATAGCTTGTGTTTTAATTTTGTTACGAATTGTTGCATTGAGTTCCCTAGTCATATTTTTACAGACTTCGGCTCGTAAACTTTCAATGGTACCGTCTACAATACCAAAACGTTTAACAACATCTTCTGTAAGTTCAGGTAATTCAAGTTCTTCAACCTTTTTAAGTGTAGATGCGAATACAGCAGGTTTACCTTTAAGGTTTTCAGCATGATAGTTTTCAGGGAAAGTAACATTAATATCAAATTTATCACCTGCTTTATGACCAATAATAGCATCCTCAAAACCAGGGATCATACGACCTTGTCCTAGCACTAATGCAAAATCATTAGCCTTACCACCTTCAAACTCCGTACCATCAACTTGACCTACAAAATCTAAAGTAACACGATATTGTTCTTCAGCTGCTTTTTCAACCTCTTTCCAAGTACCTTGTTGCTTGCGCAATGTTTCAATCATTGTTTCAATATCTGCATCCGCAACTTCTGCTACTGGTTTTTCAACTTCAATTTTATCTAAATTTTCAACTTTTATTTCTGGGTAAACTTCAAATTCAACAGTAAATGTATAATCTTCACCATTTTTATATTCTTGTGGAGTATAAGTTGGAGCTCCGGCTGGATTTAATTTTTCCTGAATAATTGCGTCCACAAAATTTCGTTGCATTAAATCACTTAATACATCTTGTAAAATAGAAGCTCCGTAACGTTGTTCAACAATTTTTAAAGGCACTTTTCCTTTACGAAAACCATCAATACGTACTTTTTTTGCTGTATTAATAAGCTCTTTATCAACTGCTTTTGAAATATCTTCAGCTTTAATTGTAATTGATAAACGTCGACCTAACCCTTGTGTTGTTTCTACCGAAACTTGCATCTTTATACCTCGAAATTATTGAATATTATCTGCCCATAATTATATAAAAACGATAATTGAGCTAAAAAATTAAAAAATAGGAATGCATTATACCGACCGTAATCGCCTACGTCGAGACATTTAATAATTTCTTCTCAAGCGTTTTCAAGCGTTTATTCATTTCGTCAATATGTAAAACTAATGATGCCGTTTTTCGCCAAACTTTATTTTCCTGCAATGGAATACCAGATGAATAAACACCTGGCTGTGTAATTGGGCGCATTACCATTCCCATACCTGTCACTGTAACTTGATCACATATTTCCATATGTCCATTAATCACACTTGCACCCCCAATTAAACAGTGTCGACCAATAGTTAAACTTCCAGCCATAATAACACCACCTGCAATTGCTGTATGATCTCCGATCACATCGTTATGGGCAATCTGGCATTGATTGTCAATAATAACACCGTTACCAATGATAGTGTCATCAAGTGCACCACGATCGATTGTTGTTGAGGCACCAATTTCAACATCATTACCAATAACAACACGGCCTAATTGGGGAATTTTAACCCATTTACCTTTATTATTAGCATAACCAAATCCATCTGCGCCAATTACAGTTCCTGATTGTACTAAGCAATTTTCACCAATAACGCAGTTATGATAAACAGAGACATTGGCCCATAATTTTGTACCAGCACCAATTGTTGTATTTTTTCCAACAAAACACCCTGCACCAATAATACAATTATCTCCTAATATCACACCACTTTCGATAACAGCATTAGCACCAATAGAAACATTACTCCCTAATTGAGCTGTCGAATCAATCACTGCTGATGTAGCTATATCCTTAGCTGGGGCTGGAGTGGTATCTAGGTATTGTGCTAATTTTGCATATGCAAGGTATGGATCTTTTACAATAAGGGCTGCACTATTCCAATGTTCAATACTCGCTTCTGTCATTACCACAGCAGAAGCTTTGCATTCTAATAAATTCTTTTGTAATTTTTTATCAGATAAAAATGTAATTTGACCTGATACTGCACTTTTCATTGATGCTATACCAGTGATGACTAAATCACCATCACCAAGTAACCTAGCATCAAGTTGCTTAGCTAATTGCTCTAACCGAATGGAAAACATTATTTTTTAACCTTTTCCAGTACTTTATCTGAAATATTAACTACATCTGAAGCTGATAGCGTAGTTTCAGCATTTAAGATAATATCGTATTTTTCTGTTTCAACAATATCTTTTACTGCTTCTTGGATTTTAGTTAATAATTTACCAAACTCTTCTTTTTGACGTTTTTGATAATCTGCAGAAAACGCCTTAGCTTTATTTTCAAATTCAGAAATTGTTTTATTCAGTTTACTTTTTTCAGATGAAGGCAATGTTAAACCATCTTTTTTTAGACGAGCATCAGCTTCGCCAGCTTTTTTTTCTTCAGCTTGTAATGCTTTCGCTCTCGCTTCAAATTCACTATCCAATGCTTTAGCAACAGATTCTCGTTGAGGCATGCGTTGCAATACTGACATAACATCAACTACACCAATTTTAACTTCAGCATTTGCAAAACTTGCAAAAAATAATGTTATACTAACGCTCAGAATAGATATAATTTTTTTCACTTTAATCACCTTGTTTTTATTTATAACATGAAATTACCATGTAGAGCCTATATTAAATTGAAACTGTTGCGCTGAATCACCATTATATTTTTTTAATGGTTGAGCATAAGAAAAAACCAAAGGACCTAATGGCGACATCCATTGCACAGCAAGACCAGCAGACATTCTAATATCTGACGGAGAACTATAATCAGGAATATTATTTCCTTTTAGGTCCCATTCTGTATCCCATACAGTACCAGCATCAAAAAATAGTGATGTTCTAATATTATCAGCGTATTTTTCGCTAGCAAATGGCGTTGGGACAATCAGCTCTGTGCTTGCAAAAGCTATAGCATTACCACCTACTGCATCTTTTGATTTAGTACATCCAGATGTATTATCTAAGCTATCACAAACTCCACTTTTATTAAGATATACCGCTTTAGGGCCAACAGTATTTGATTTAAATCCACGTAGCACTGACGCACCACCAGCATAGAAATTTTCGTAAAAAGGTAACTCTTTACCACCAAAACCGCCCCCATAGCCTAATCGAGCACGAGTTAAGAAGACCCAATTATGGTCATTGTCAATTGGATAATAATAAGATGCATCTGACACTAGTTTATAGAATCGATTATCAAATAATGGTGCTGTAACTTTAGCACTAGTAGTCATTTTTAATCCATCAGTAGGGAAGAATCCACGATCTAAAGAGTTATATGTCCAATAGGCATTTAATAATAAATCATTGGTGCTAAAAGAAACAGAATTTTTATTTTTAACTTTTTCGCCCATAGAGTTAAAATAGCGCCACATGCCATATTGCGCCTGCATATCGGACAACTTATGGTTAGCGAATTCAGTACCAAAACGAACAAAATTATTTTCACTAATTGGGAAACCAAAATTAGCTGACGCCCCCCAAGTCTTACTTGAATATTCTGACTCATCATCTTTATCGTCATTTTTATAAGTATTATAATAAAAACTTCCACCTAGGCTTACACCATCAACGGTAAAATAAGGATCAATGATAGAAATAGACGCAGTTTTATCTGTATCGGTAGTATTAATGTCAAATGAGACACTATTACCTGTACCCAACCAGTTATCTTGAGAAATTCCAGCATTAAAGCTAAGACCACTATCAGAACCAATTCCAACACCAAATTTGATACTACCAGTATTACGTTCAGCAACGTTATAAATAACATCGACTTGATCAGCGACTCCAGGTACACGTTCGGTATTAGCTTCAACAGTATCAAAAAAACCAAGTCGATTTAAACGTTCTTTACCTAATTCAACTAATCCATTACTTAACCATGCTCCCTCCATTTGTCGAAGTTCACGGCGAATTACGTTTTCACTTGTTATAGTATTGCCTACTATTTTTATATTACGAACATAAAAACGTTCACCAACATCAACAAGAATGACTAATTTAACAGTATGAGAGGCATCATCCATTTCAGGTCGGATTGAAACATTAGGGTATGCATAACCAAAATTAGCAAGTAAACGCTTAATATTATCTTCAATTTCAGTAATTTTTTTTCCATTATAGAGCTCACCAATTGTTACTTTTTCCTTCGCAATTTTGGCGATCTCTTCTTTATATCCTGCAAAATTACCTATAAATTCAAGCTGAGATAACTTATACTGTTCACCTTCATGAATATTGATTGTAACGTATATACCTTTTTTATCTGGTGTTAAACTAACTTGCGTTGACTCAATGTTAAAACGAGCATAACCACGATTTAAATAAAAACTTTGCAATTCATCTAAATCCGACGCTAATTTTTGTTTTTGATATTTACGATCTCCAAGCATGTTCCACCAGGGTACCTCATCACGCAAAGCAAAACGTGAAATAAGCTCTTCAGATGAAAAAGCCTTTGCGCCAACTATATTGATCTGATCAATTAACGCCGATTTACCTTCAGCAACAACTAATTTTAAATCTACTCGATTACGAGATAACGGGGTTACAACAGCTTTTATTTGAGCATTATATTTACCAACACTATAATAAAAATCTTCTAAACCTTTTTCTATACCAGAAAGCATAGTACGATCCAATGCTTCGCCTTCACGAATACCAGAACTATCTAAATTTTTCTTCAGCATGTCATCTTTAATAGACTTATTACCAGAAAAAGTTATGTTAGCAATAGTAGGGCGTTCTTGAACGTGGATAATTAATCTATCACCATCACGAGAGATAGTAATATTATCAAAGTTTCCACTAGAATATAGTGATTTGATGATATGACCTAAATCATTTTCACTGACATAATCACCAACTTGAATTGGCATTTCAAGTAATGCAGCACCAACAGTGACACGCTGCAAACCCTCAAATTTGATATCTTTGACCACAAAATCATCAACACAAAATACGTTGGAACTATATACTGCTGTAGTACTACACAACAAAGATGCTATAAGTAATTTATTTATTTTCATCGTAAATATTTATAACCTCATCCCATCACAATCGTAAAATATCATTAAATAGTGCAATTCCCATTATTACCATCAGTAAAAATAAACCAATACGAAAAAATCTCTCTTGTGCTTTATTTGATAAGGCTTTACCTTTTATCTTTTCAAAGAGTAAAAATACAAGGTGGCCGCCATCTAATATAGGTAATGGAACAAGATTGATAATACCTAAACTTATACTAATAAAAGCCAAAAAATATAAGTAAGGAGTAAAACCATAACTTGCTGTTTGCCCTGCGCTTTTTGCTATTGTTATTGGTCCAGATAAATGTTTTAGACCAATAATTCCTGTTACTAATTGATAAAGCGAACGAGTTGTTAACTTTATAGTTAACATTGTTTGCGCCATACCTTTATTAAAACCTTCTAAAAAACCATACTGCACAACTTTTGTCCCGGTTGTGGGATACAAACCAGCAACACCTTTTCCATCTATACCAATAGTTGGCACGAGTTTGAGATAAATATCTTTTTTTCCTCTATTAACCTTTAGCATCATTACCTGAGCTTTTTTAATGTTATTGGAAAAATCATTCCAATCTACGTATGATTGATCGTTATAACCAACAATTTTATCACCAATTTGTAAACCAGCTTTCTCAGCAGCCGAACCAGAAACAACTTTGCTCACTACAGGATGAACTTCTAGCATTTTAGGTACAAAACCAAATGCGCTAATAGCTAAATCTTTTTCTATATCAAAACGCCAATTATTAATATCCACACTTTTTTTAATTTCTTTTTGATTACCGTCATCAGAACTATCGATATAAGACAAAGAAACATTATCTTTTCCCATTGCTGCAATTAAAGCTAAATTAACATCATTCCATGTTTCTACTTTTATATTATCAATAGTCTTCAATTCTGCACCAGCAGGAATAGTTACTGTGGAGGCTGGTGTATTAGGTATTATCTCTTTTATTTTGACAGGATAAACAACTACACCTATCAAAAAAATAATCCAATAAATAATCAAAGCTAATACAAAATTAGCAAATGGACCAGCAAAAATGATTGCGGCCCGTTGCCAAATCTTTTTTCTATCAAATGCAAATCTTTCGTTGCTGCTTGACAATGCCGTTGCTCTACCGTCGAGCATTTTAACATAACCTCCAAGCGGAATCATAGCAATTACCAATTCAGTTCCACTTAAAAATTTATGAGACCACAGTTTTTTACCAAAGCCAATTGAAAAGCATTCAACTTGAACCTTGCATAAACGAGCAACACAAAAATGTCCAAACTCATGAATAGTAACTAATATACTCATGGTAATAACAAACAGTAACAGTGACCACAACAAAATCATCACCTTTTATAATAAATAAAAAGTTAATGCAGAAAAAACAGGAACTGCAGCAGTTAAACTATCAATACGATCTAAAATTCCACCATGTCCAGGAATTATGTAACCACTATCTTTAATACCAGCTTCACGTTTAAACATACTTTCAGTTAAATCACCTAAAACTGAAACTAAAACCGCTAACAAAGAGCTAATAAAAAATGTACTGAAAGTCATGTTAAACATATTAAACATGTAAGTAATTATACTAATTGCAATAGCTACGCTGATACCACCAATAAATCCTTCTACAGTTTTACCTGGGGATACTTTTGGAGCTAATTTTCGTTTACCAAATCTGCGCCCCGCAAAATAAGCACCTGTATCTGTCGCCCATACTAGCACAAAGACGTAAAGCAACCAAACTGCACCAGTGTAAGTATTAACATTATAATTAATTGCTCTTAATTCAATCATACTAATAAAAAAAGGTATTATCGTAAAAAAAGCAAATAGCAACTTTATAGCATTTGAATTACCCCAATATTTAGTTGTGTTGGGATAGCTAGTTACTAAACACAACGCAATTAACCACCATATAACTGATAAAGATAAAATAGTGATATATAGTTTTACTTTTAATTCAATTGAATTTGGAATCAAATAAAGTATGCTCAATAAAATAACAGTTGAAAAGGCAAAAATTAACTTTGAATATTTTTTTTTAATATTTAGGAACTGAGCCCACTCCCACGCAGCTAATCCGCAAACCAGAATAATGGCTAAAGAAAATACAGATAATGGAACAAAAAAAATAACTACTACCACAAGAGGAATAAGCACAATTGCAGCAAGTATGCGATGGATTAACATGAGTGCTCCTTATTATGAATCCCACCAAAACGTCGCTCTCTGGCATTAAATGCATTAATAGCATCATCAAATAAACTTTGACTAAAATCAGGCCATAGAGTATCGGTAAAATAAAGTTCAGAATAAGCAATTTGCCATAACAAAAAATTACTTATTCGATATTCTCCCCCAGTACGAATGACTAAATCAACTTCAGGAAATTCGCTCATACACATTGTTGAACCAAATCGGTCTTCTGTCACTTCATCTATAGTGATTTCGCCCTTAGTAACCTGCATAGCCATTTTTTTTGCTGATTGTAAAATATCCCAACGGCCACCATAATTGACTGCTATATTCAGCACTAGCCCAGAATTGTTTTTTGTTAAATTCTGCGCATGAATAATCATATTTTGTAAATGTTCACTAAAGCGTGAAATATCACCAATAATATTCAATCGAACATTATTTTTATTTAAACTTTTAATCTCTTTATTTAATGCATAAATAAAAAGGGAGATTAGGGCTGAAACTTCATTAGATGGGCGCTTCCAGTTTTCACTACTAAAAGCATATAAAGTAAGAACTTTTACTTTTAATCCTGCAGCATAAGCAACAATTTTTCGTACAGCTTTTAAACCTGCTCGATGACCAATGGCACGCAACTGGTTACGTTGTTGAGCCCAGCGACCATTGCCATCCATAATTATAGCCACATGACTTGGAATATACCTTTTTTGTATCATGTGATATCTCGTATTGTATCAATCATTGTATCAATTGTATTATTTAGACAAATCAACGGGTACCATAAACCACAATCGTTTTACCATGAGCAGAAATCAAATGTTGATCTTCAAGCATTTTTAAAATTCGACCAACTGTTTCACGCGAACAACCAACAATTTGACCTATTTCTTGACGCGTAATTTTAATTTGCATACCATCAGGGTGTGTCATTGCATCAGGTTGTTTAGCAAGGTTTAAAAGCGTTTGCGCAATACGCCCTGCAACATCTAAAAATGCTAAATTACTAACTTTCTCAGATGTTACTTGTAATCGACTTGCCATTTGGCTGGCAAGGCGCATTAAAATATCAGGATTGACTTGAACGAGTTGTTTAAATTTTTTGTATGAAATTTCAGCCACTTCACAACTTGTTTTGGCCTTAACCCATGCGCTTCGCTCTGTATCTTCCTTGAAAAGGCCTAATTCACCCAAAAATTGATTTTGATTTAAATAGGATAAAATCATTTCATTACCTTCATCGTCTTTAATCAATACTGCAACCGAGCCTTTTAAAATATAATAGAGAGTTTCTGCTTTTTCGCCTTGATGTATAAGGGTACTCTTAGCCGGATATTTATGAATATGGCAATGAGATAAAAACCATTCTAATGTTGTATCCGATTGTTGTTTTCCAATCATTACTCCTACCTCTCCATTTTATTTACAACAGTGACACTATAACAAAGTTACATAATAAATTATATACAAACAATCATTTTAACCATTATTTAATTAACTTAATATCAATTGTTTCATGCAATTGAGACCAAAAGATTGCTGCCGAACCATTTTCCAATTGGAGTTTAACATCATTAACTTTTTCTTGTAGCGATTTTTCTTGCAAGCCATAATCAGTGCCTTCACGCAATACGAAGTATTCTATAAGGTTATTTAACGTTTCAGGTTCTAAATCTTGCCAAGGAATAATCATATTTGTAACAGTGAATTAAAGATTGCAATTATTTTATAGCAAACCTTAAATAATATGAAGCATAACTAAGTGAGTGGTATTTCATTCTTAATAAAAAAACACTCCAAAGAGTGTTTTTTTATGCTGTATATAACTAAATTTAAAATTATTAGTTGGCTTCAACCTTAAGATGATAACCTTGGGCACCAGCTTTGTATCCTGCTGCTGCATAAATGCTATTATGCTTACCGCCTTGTGTATCACCTAAGGTAATTTGTCTATTGTCTTGACCAGTAATATTAGTAGTTAACTCAGTAGTTTCTGCAGTAACACCCTCATAAGTTCCATCTAGATACCATTTGTAGGTATAAGAGTCTGTTAATTCAGTTTCGCCAGGATCAATATTTTTATTACCATCAACATCATCCCACACGATAACTTCAAATTTTTCGCCGTAATTTAGAGCCGGAGCATTATTTTCAGTGTAGTTTACAGTTTTATCTACGTTACCATTTGGGTCAATTTTGAAAATACCAACTATGACACCATTTGATGATACTATAGGTCCATGACCACTACCATTCTCAATACTACCCGGTCCATGAGAGGTACCATTAGTACCATCGTCTGGATCTGTAGGTGCATTTGGGTTATTAGGATCTGCTGGCTTAGTATTTGGTGTATTACCAGCTGCCCAAATATCATTTACTTGTAACCAATTACCAACATAAGGAAGACCGAAATCAGTTCTTTCTAAGATTGTAAAACCAATTTGACTTGCTCCAATAAAGCTATCATCTATTTGAAAATGTACCTCACCGTCACCTGTTTGTTGATTATTGGAAGCGCCTAAATTGCTAAGAGTGGTGATTGGATTCCAAGTGCCATTTTTCTTCACAAAGACTGTCAATGTATCTTTGATTTTTTCGTTATCAGTGTCACCATCTTCATCATAAAGATTAAATTTAATAAAGATATAATCACCAACTTTAGCTGCACGGTTACCGATGGGACTAGTACCAGCCGCGTCTGAAGTTATGCCAACTGTCAAAGTGTGATCATTTGAAGCGCTATTAGCTTTCAACGTTGGTGCATTACCCATAATAACACTTTGAGTAGTTGCATCTAATGCAAACGCGCTACTTGCTGCATAACCAGCTAAAAATAAGCCTAATGCAACCTTTTTAATTGTTAAATTTTTCATGTTTAACTTCCTATTTTTCTTTACAAAAGAATATTATACTTATATAAACACACCATTAACTGGTGTCCCTTTTAGATTACCAACACCGGTTGGTAATCAAAAACTTTATCTACTATAAAACTGTAACTTGTAATTTAAATCCTTGATCCCCAGCGCATGCAGGTATAGAAACTGATTGTGGAGTTAAATCCAAATAATCTGGAGCACCTTGGACAGCTGGAATACTAGTACCTGATGTTGCATAACTATAATTGTTCTTATTTTTACCTCTTATCGTATAATGAGCATCCATTCCCATAGATACATTAAACCACGGTCCGTTAGGTTTATTAGAGGCATCATTAGGTAATGATGTCTCTGCTGAACTAGGACAAGCACTAGTATTTGAACCAACCAATGACCAAATCACAAATGAATTAGCAATTGGCTGACCACCTGCAGTAAATGCTTTAACATAATATTCATTACTCACTCGCCATTCATTTGGATCTGCTGGTGAAAATTCAAGTATAGAATTATTACTTGTAGCTACTTTTACTCCAGAAGCAGTCCAAACTTCAATATAACTTGCTTTACCGCCTGAAAAATCAATAGAAGCCTTGTTAAATGAAACTCCAAACTGATCAATGTTAATAGAAAAATCTACAATACCTTGAATATTTGAAGCAACATCTAATGCATAACTATCACCAATCACTTCTAAACCAGCTGCGGTTGAAGCATGAGATGAAACTTTTTGACCTTTTGTAATTTTTTCAAATGATTTTACAATCACACAAGGTTCATGTCCAGGACATTGACTTATACTACCCGATGTACCATTAATTAAAGCAATTTTTTTGCCATTACTAGTTGCGGTCCACAATCCAGCAAATTCGTTAAATTTATCCGGTATACGACTCATTAGTTCATCATCTCTGAAACCATCTACATCTTGAAATGAGTTGATTGAACCATTATTCACCTTCGGTTTAACTAGGGTTGCTAATACTGTCAAACTACTTAAACCATCTGCGGATTGAGTCGCTAAAGTCGTTTTATTACCAGAGCTATCTACTGCCCATACTCCAATTTTTCTCATTGTTGGATCTGGTAATACTTCGAAACTAACAGCATTAGATGTTGCAGATTTACCACGACTATCTGTAACCGATACCGATAAAGAATATTTACCATTTGACCTAACGGGTCGACGTTGACCATTCTGGTCGACATAACTAGGTGCAACAATTTTCCAGTTATTTGTATCAACTGATGGATTAAGCCAAGAAGAAGCAGTACATACCCCAGTTGTCACACATAAAAAACCATCACCTGCATCAATTTCAAGCATATCACCAGACCATGCTAAACTTGATATGTTTTTAGAATTATGAACACTAATGCTTAATGGATAAGTTTGTCCCTCAATTAATTGAACTTGTTCAAGCCCCAAATCGACAGACATTTTCTTTTCTTTATATTCTAGAACGATATAGTTATTGCGGTCAACTAGATCATAACGGCTACCCTTTAAAGAACGCGAAGATTGAACCATATCAGGATCCAACTGCTCTTTTAATGGAGTACCTATACGATAATTCATCGTCAATTCAGCATTAGTTGCTTTCTTACTATCTTGACCCCGTTTATGCTCAGCTTTAATGGTAAAAAGAGGAACTGGTGTATAATCAAGACCCACAGTAATCGCTCTTGGATCTTTTTGAAGATTGTCTTTACCAAATAAAGCGACTTTATCACCATAGTATTGTTCATACATAAGCGATCCACCCAAGTGCGGATATTGTGGTAAATAACCTTGGAATCGAAGATCAAACCCCCTTGCTGCACGTTCTAAATAATCATCAAAATCTTTAGAATCTTTCCAATCAGATAAAGGATGGTAATAGTTAGCAGCAAATTTCATATAATCAGTCCATGCTTCGGTACCAATACCTAAACGATTGTGTGCCCGCTGGAAATCATGATCAAGAAACACATTATAACCAATTAACCATTTTTTATCAGCAACATCCCAGCGCTGACCAATACCTAAATTACCTATTCGACGATTGTGTTCATATTCTTGAAATGAAATTTGACTAAATATTAATGTATTTTCAATGTCATACCATGGACTAAATAATTGCAGATTGACATTATTAAATGCCCCTTTATCACTCAAGTCAAATTGCAATTGAGCAGTACCAAAGCGTCCTAAAAAATCCTGTACAGCATTGCGAACTGGATCAACAACTTGGTTTTTAACACCATTACGTACATAACTTTCTGCGTAATCTTTACCTTTATTTTTTAAATGTCCTGTTAAACCACCATTTTCTGGCGATGTTATTTGTTTCCAATCTTGACTAGCTAAAGTTTGTAACGTTGAAGCAACTTGAGTTGATAATGCTTCCTTATCCTTTTTCACATCATAATTATCATCTGATCCCAATTTAGGTAAATTGCCATACTTATCTTTTTTATCATCTTTTAATTTAATTGCAGGCAACAAAGGGGAGTTTTCGGGAAGAACTATACGCTCACCAACCTCAATAACATCTTTCTTATCAAATCGTCCCGAATTCATCGCCCTTAATTCTGAAATCGAAATACTACTTAAAAGAGCGATTTGATAAAGGCTACGCTGTTGATTGTTAATCATCTCGCGAGCTTTAGTGCCATCTTTTAATTTAATTATTTTATCACTATCTATAGAACTTTGTGATACCTCCACTTCAGCAGCAAAAACAGATTGCCATCCTAATGTAGCTATTACAAATGCAGAGATAATTGTTAAATTAAGATTCTTTCTCATCTTAACATTCCTTATATTCCACTTTCAAAAATATATCACGTAAAATATATAGTTAATATAAACTGGTCTTTTTTAAAGATCAACGTGAGTGTTTATTGTTTTTAATTAGTATATTTTTAGAACACTATTTATTTTTCGTGCTTTAAATTTCTTTACAAAACTTCTTAATCTTAAGAAGTTCTGACAATTTTATTACAAAAAAGTCATTTAGCAAAATAATTTATTGCTTTTTTTGATATTTTTTTGTAAATTTTATATTTATCTTTATTATTCAATAGCTTTTATTTTAATTGATTATAAAAATTTCGTAATAATTATAATTATTTTCTGATGAAACATAGTTATTTACTGAAAAAGATATGTTGTTTAAACATCATGGTTAAAATAATTCCCTAAAAACTCATAAGACATTTTCCTTCCAAAATTGCTTTATGTGTTTCACACCGTACGATAAAAGTGAATAAATCGCTTAGGCTTTTGTTGTCTAACTTTTGAATCATTAACTATTTGTTTACTATGCTACACTTCTATTAAAGTACGCATCACTTTTTTCGGTTTTCTCTTTTGTTTATGGGCTTGTGAGTTTCATGAATTGTTGATTTATACAATGGTATAAAGATATTAACCTAATGTATAGTCTAAACTACGACAAACTAAATTAAAATTTATCTATGTAAATGCCCACATAAAGCCCGTACAAAAATTATCGGTACTGAGGATTAATATATTCTAGTTTGTTGTGTAATTAATTTTTAAGTAAAAGAAAAACGTTTGAGGTCAACATAAAGCTTTTCTCCTCGATAGTGTTTAGCTTGCTGTCTTTATTTATCTTAAAATGAATTTTTCAAATTTAACCAGACGGTTATTACTATAACAGATAGTTTTAACGTTCTTTTTTAGTAGTTAACGGAACGGATAGCTTTAATCTGGCTTTTTTAGCACGTTATAAATAGTACAACGATTGACCATAAAGAGTTTTGCTAAATCGGTAAGTTACCTTTTCTTTATGATATAAACGCCATATTTCTTGTTTTAATAGGTGTTAGTTTTATTTTTAAGTATATTATTCATTAGAGTAGTGTTCAAGTCAATGTAAAAAACGAGTAATACCTACATTTCATGAATTATAAACAACCTACTGTTGTTTTATTATTTATGCTAATTATGATCGTTTATTGTTCTTCATTATAAATCTCTAAGTTTTCTGACACTTTAGATTTAGAAACTAGAGTTTTTTTAGTTTCCCTTCTTTTTTGTTCTAATAATGATAAATAGCTATCATCAATTCCTTCGGTAACATATTTTCCATCAAAAACAGAACACTCTAAATGATGAATGTTTGAGTTTTGCTCTGTAATTGAATTAATTAAATCAGATAAATCCTGGAATATAAGCTTATCTGCGCCGATATCTTTTGCTATTTCATCAACTGTTCGGTTATAAGCAATAAGTTCACTAGCAACAGCCATATCGATACCATAAACATTTGGATGTCTAATTTCTGGTGCAGCAGAAGCCAAGTAAACCTTTTTAGCTCCAACTGAACGTACCATTTCAAGAATTTCTTTTGAGGTTGTGCCTCGTACAATAGAATCATCAACTAATAGTACATTTTTACCTTCAAATTCAATACGGTTAGCATTAAGTTTTCGTCTTACTGATATTTTTCGTGCGCTCTGCCCTGGCATAATAAAGGTACGTCCAATATAGCGATTTTTAACAAATCCTTGTCGGTAAGGTTTATTTAAAATACGTGCAATTTCAAGGGCAGCATCACAAGAAGTTTCAGGAATTGGGATGACAACATCAATATTAACGTCCTTCCACTCTCTTGCTATTTTTGCTCCCAACTTTTTCCCCATTTGAATACGTGATTGATAAACTGATACACCATTCATTAAAGAATCAGGTCTTGCAAAATAAACATATTCAAAAATACACGGATAATATTTAGGGTTATTCGAACATTGCTTAGAATATAATTGTCCATCCTGAGTAATATAGATCGCTTCGCCGGGTTTAACATCTCGCATAAACTCAAAATCAAGAATATCTAAAGCCACACTTTCAGATGCGACCATATATTCAATTTTTTGATCCTCAAGCTCTCGTTTACCAATAACTAATGGGCGAATTCCATAAGGATCACGAAAGGCAACAAGACCATGACCTATAATCATTGCAACACAAGCATATGCCCCTTTAATTATGTTATGAACATTATGTATTGCTATAAAAATATTATCGGCAGTTAATGGATAGGTGCGAAACTTGTCAAGTTCATTGGCAAAAATATTGAGTAACACTTCTGAATCGGAATTTGTATTAATATGACGTCTTGCAAGTTCAAATACTTTCTTACGCAACTCATCAGTATTAGTTAAATTTCCATTATGAGCAAGAGCAATACCATAAGGTGAATTTACATAAAAAGGTTGTGCTTCGGACGGGCTAGAACTACCTGCGGTGGGATAACGAATATGTCCTATGCCCAAATTACCTTGCAATCGCTGCATATGATGTCCTTGAAACACATCTTTAACCAATCCATTTGCTTTGCGTAAACGAAATCGATTTTGATTATCTATAGTTACAATACCTGCTGCATCCTGCCCTCGATGTTGCAAAACAGTCAATGCATCATAAATAGATTGATTAACAGTACTACATCCTACAATTCCAATAACACCACACATACATGGTTACCTCAAATTTATTATACTAAAAACGAAGAAGACTGTTGTATAAAATCAAAAAACCAACGAATAATAAAATGAAAATGAGGAATTAGCTGCGATTGAGTCCAGTAATGGGATTGGGATAGCGGCGTTAAAGTATCAATAAAAAAGAGCACAGCAGCAACTACTAAAATTCCTCGTAACGTGCCAAAGCAGATACCTAATACACGATCAGTACCAGATAACCCTGTTTTTTGTACTAATTGTCCAATAACATAAGACACAATCGAACAAACTAATAAGGTAGCAATAAATAGGATAACAATTGCTACAGCAATACGTATAACATCGCTATCAAAATAAGTTAAATAATCGGTAACGTAGGTATAAAATCGGCTAGAAATAAAAAAAGCTAATATCCAGCTAATTAATGATAATGCTTCTCGTACAAAACCCCGTACAATACTAATTAATGCAGAAAAAGCAATTATACCGATAATTGTAAAATCAACCCAGTTCATCATAATAACTCTCAATTCTATATTAACAATATTTAATATTAATTATTGGTTACAACATAAAACAAGCAAAACAACGATTAATTAGCAACAATAATACCTTTCAATTTTGTTAGATTATTCAGGTTTATAATGACTTGTTCTGCTTGTTCTTTTTTAGCATAAGGCCCAACCTGTAATTTAATTAATTGATTAGGTTCAGGTCTTTGAGGTATCGTTCTAACGCTATAATTATTTAACCTTAACAATGCAACTAACTCTTCTATTTTTTGTTTATTTTTTAAAGCGGTAAGCTGGATAAGATAAGGTTTAGATTCTTGCTGTAACATTGAAGGTGTAATTATTGTTGTCAAATCATCGGGATCATCAACAATATCAGTTGCAACTAACGAGCTTAAATCTTGATCTGAATCAGGTAGATAAGGAGTCTCTGATAGATTATTGGTAAAATTTTCATTAATATCATTAGATGATGCTACGTTCTGATTTTGTTGCGTAACCACTTCTGGTTGCAAAATTGGCGTTGTTGAAGTTCGTAAATTAGATTTATCCGTTAAAATCCATGGTGCAAATACTGCAATAATAAGTAACAATGCAGCAAAACCTACAAGGCGATTTCTTACTTTATTTTGATTTTTATAATTAATTTGTTGATTGTTCGTCATGATTAATTTCACTTAAAGCTCAGTTTCAGCTAAAACATCCGATACGGTATGAAATGAACCACATACCACGATAATATCATCCTCTTTAGCATCCCGCATTGCCTTTTGATAGGCCTTAGATACCGTATCAAATGTTGATATATTGAGCTCACCTTCATTTAGTAAGTGTTGTTTTAACACTTCAGCGCTACAACCTCGTTCACCATAAAGTGAAGCACAATACCATTTATCACCTTTTAAGTTGGATAAGGTACTTTTAATATCTTTATCCTTAAGCATGCCAACAACAAATATAACTTTACCCACATGCAAATATTCTTCTTTTAGTTTTTCTAATTGTTGTGTTAAATAAACTGCAGCATGTGGATTATGTGCTACATCAAGGATAACCAGTGGTGATGTTTGAATAATTTGAAAACGCCCAATTAAATTGGATTTTGCCAGTCCTTTAGTTATTTCATCTTGTGTTATTTTAAGTGGTGAATAACTTATAGCTGCAATTGCAGTTGCTGCATTAGCTAAAGGAACATTGGCAATAGGTAAATTTTCATACTTTTTAAATTTTGACTCAAAACTCCATGAATCTTTGTTAAGTTGTTGATAATACCAATCACTATTCACCCTATAGACAGAGCAATTCACAGCTTTTGCCACAGTCAAGATAGATTCTGGCACATCTGGCTCACCAACAATAGCTATACTTTTAGGTTTAAAAATGCCTGCTTTTTCACGCCCGATATTTTCACGGGTATCACCTAAATAATCAACATGATCAATACCAATAGTTGTAATGATTGCTACGTCAGCATCAACAATGTTGGTTGCATCAAGCCTTCCACCAAGACCTACTTCTAATATAACAACATCTAATTTTGCTTGTTTGAATTGATAAAGTGCAGCAAGTGTTGCATATTCAAAATAAGTAAGCGATATCTCACCTCTGGCTTGTTCAATTTCGACAAAAGCTTTTATAGTTTCTTTCTCGCTTGATTCTTGATTATCAATACGTACCCGTTCCGTAAAACGTAATAAATGAGGAGAACTATAAACACCAACTTTTAAATTCGCTTCAAGCAATATCATTTCAAGCGTTCGACAAGTAGTTCCTTTGCCATTGGTACCAGCAACGGTAAAAACATAAGGCGCTGGTTGTAATAAATTAAGACGCTGGGCTACAGTTTTTACTCGTTCTAAACCTAAGTCGATGGTTATAGGATGTAGTTGCTCTAAATAACAAAGCCATGTCTTTAGATCTGACATGGCATTCGGTTGATTGTTTAGCATACTCAATTAAACTGTCTCGTTAAGGGTTGCTTCATTAAACGGATCAGGTAGTTTCATTAATTTTGTTACTAAACTAGCAATTTTAGAACGCATATCTTTGCGATGAATGATCATATCAATTGCACCTTTTTCAAGTAAAAATTCACTACGTTGAAACCCTTCTGGCAATGTTTCGCGAACAGTTTGTTGAATCACTCGAGGACCTGCAAAACCAATTAATGCTTTAGGTTCAGCAATATTAATATCTCCCAACATTGCTAGGCTTGCCGATACACCTCCCATGGTTGGGTCGGTCATTACTGAAATATAGGGTAAACCTTCATCTTGCATTTTAGCAAGAATAGCACTGGTTTTTGCCATTTGCATTAATGAAAATAGCGCTTCTTGCATTCGTGCGCCACCACTTGTTGAAAAGCAAATTAAAGGACATTTATCCTCAATGGCTTGCTCTGCGGCGCGAGTGAATAATGCACCAACAACAGAAGACATTGAACCGCCAATGAAGGCAAATTCAAAACAAGCAACAACCACAGGTACACCTAGTAATGTACCCTTCATAACAACCATTGCTTCTTTTTCGTGAGTTTCTTTTTGAGCTGCTGTTAAACGATCTTTATATTTTTTCGTATCTTTAAATTTTAAGATATCTTTAGGCATAAGATCTGCACCAATTTCGACATCCGAACCCTCATCTAAAAAACGGTATAAACGTACACGGGCAGGGATATGCATATGGTGATCACATTTTGGACAAACTTCTAAATTAAGATCTAGTTCAGCTTGATAAATGACTTCATCACAGTTAGTACATTTTGTCCAAACGCCACCAGGAATATTCGCCTTTTTATGATCTGACGATATATTATTTTTACTAAGAATTTTTTCAATCCAGCTCATTATGATTCTCTCATTCTGGCACTTTTTACAAATTTGGCGACCATTGTACAATACTTTGCACTAATTCTTAATAGCTGTTTTTATTTTTATGTTATTGCACAAATAAATATATATAATATAACAATATTTTAATAAATATTTATAAATAAAATCTGCTTAAAATCAAATTTAAAATAGCTAACACTCAGCGGATAGCTAATATACAGAAATATCATTTTGTTTAAAAATATATTAATATGATCTTAAAAAATTATTGGTATATAATTGGTATAAGTTTATTTTCCATTTTTTGAAATAAGGGGTTTTAGATGGACAAGGAAAAATCAACCGCACCATCGTTTCAAGATGTATTAGAATACATTCGCTTATCACGCCGTTTAAATAAGTTAAAACGTGAAATATCAGATAACGAAAAGAAAATTCGTGACAACCAAAAAAGAGTACTGTTGCTTGAAAACTTAAGCGAGTATATTAAACCAGATATGACTTATGAAGAGCTTCAAGCGATTATTGCTAATATGAAAAGCGATTACGATGATCGTGTTGATGATTATATTATTAAAAATGCTGAAATTTCAAAAGAACGTAGAGAAATCAGTAAAAAGATGCGTAGTTATCGCTCTAGTTAAATCTTATTATATAGCGTCCATTTTTATTGTGGACGCTATTTTTATAGATTAAATCAGCCCCCAGCTAATTTTACTTTAAATCCTTTATCTTCTAGCAACGACTTTAATAAATCCCTTTTATCACCTTGTATTTCAATGATGCCATCTTTAACTGCTCCCCCACAACCACAACGTTTTTTCAATTCTGCTGCTAACTGTAATAATTGAGTATGATCGATATCAAATCCAGTAATAACACAAACACCTTTACCTTTACGGCCTGACGTTTGTCGTTGAATTCGAATAATACCATCCCCCTTAGGCCGTGAGATAAGTGTTTGAGTTGGTTTAATTCGACCTTTATCAGTCGAATAAACAAGTGGATTATCAGACATAATAATATTATTAACTCTTGCTTGGATTAAGTGTTGTTAAAATTGTTTGTAAAGCTTTAGCGGGATCTTCTGCTTGGGTAATTGGGCGTCCAATAACTAAATAATCAGAACCCGCCGCTAGAGCTCGCTGAGGCGTCATAATACGACGTTGGTCATCTGGATTAGTATCTGCTGGTCTAATACCTGGTGTCACCAATTTAAAATCGCTGCCCAAACGTGTTTTGAAACTTTGTACTTCTTTAGCCGAACAGACTACACCATCAAGCCCACAGTTTTTAGCAAGTATTGCTAATCTAGTCGCTTGCTCTAAAGGTGATACGTTGATACCAATTTCTTGGAGATCAGTTGACTCCATACTGGTTAATACTGTTACCGCAATCAAAATTGGCGCATCTTTACCATATGAATAAAGTGCATCCTTAGCAGCTGTCATCATACGCGAACCACCACTAGCATGAACATTAGTCATCCAAACACCAAGATCGGCAGTGGCGGCAATTGCTTTTGCGACAGTATTTGGAATATCATGAAATTTAAGATCTAAAAAAACATCAAAACCTTTTTGCATAATCTGCTTGATAAAATCAGGTCCAGCATGCGTAAAAAGCTCTTTACCTATTTTAAGGCGACAATCTTTGGGATCAACTCGATCAATAAAATTCCATGCTGATTTAACATCGGCAAAATCAACTGCAACAATAATTGGTGATACCATAATTTACTTATTCCTTTTAATCAAAATTTTAGCTATTTTTTCTAACAAATTTATTTAAATCAGCATAAAAAATACGAGCAATTTCTTTATATCCTTGTAAAGTTTGATGCACTAAATCTGGACGAGCAAGTCCTCTTTGCCGCCACTGCTTAATAGCAAACTTACCCGCCCATTGCTACTCGCCAATTCCCAAATAATGTTTTTTTCGACTTGACTACTTGCTTTTAAATATTCATTATTTTTTCAAAAGATTTTGGCATATCGGCTCCATTTACCATGGTATCAGGCGGTATCATTATTAAAATAATAGCATTAGGTAATGTTTTACAAATCAGTCTAATATTGTTAACTATGTTTCTTCGATACTAACTGGCATCTAATGTTTCATCAAAACTTTTATTTGTTCCGTATTCAAGAATAATTAAATCACTTTGTGATATAGTTAGTTCTTTAAACCAATTTTCCTTCCACTTTTGCCAAATTGCCTGTTTAGCACCATTAGTAGCAATAGATGAAACAATAACACCTGATTATTGATAACCAGTTAACCAAATTCCCCAAGCTCTATATCTTTTTCACTCTTTATTACTAAAAGTATTTTAGACAAAACCGATGCTGTTTGCCAAATATTTGAGGCAGAATTATAGTTTAAATTAATTTTTTTATCATTTGTATCATAAAGCGCTAGCAAGTTTGAAGTGTTTTAAAGGTTAACTTAACTTGCCAATATTTATTATAAGATCTTCTTGGAGCAATGTGGATAGTGTCAAAATCATGACTTGGCTTAGCAATAATCCCCTCATAGGAAAATCCAGATTACTTAAAGTTCGACTACTTAGTACATCCCATTTTTTAGCTCTCCATGTAACAGCTGTAAGGTTCTGCCCTTTTATAGCTACAGGAGCGTTACCCAACCAATACTTGCGTTACCATACTTTCGTTGCATTAACTTTCTAAACTCACCAGTAAAAAAGTCAGCTGCTGAATGTAAATCACCAAATTGTGTAATATTGACCACTTGATTAGTTCGTTTTTTTCCGCTAACAATTTTAGACGTTTTGCAAAAACGTTTAACGTTAAGATCACCAAAATCAACAATAGCAGATATGGTAGTAGTTTTACTTTCAGCTACATTACAACCAACAGTAATCATTATTGCTATTATGGTTGCAATATATTTTAAAGATTCACTATGAGTATCCTATAATTCTTTATAAAATATTTGTTCCATAGCGGCTTTAGCCAGAATTTTTTGACCAGCTATTGTAAAATGAATCCCATCATCAGTTCTTACTTTAATTTTTGCTTTATCTGTTTCTATAAAATTACTAAACTTTTCATATGTACAACCAAATAATTCATTTGTTATTAAGAAATATTGTTGAATTTTTTCTAGTTCAGATCTATATAAATTATTTAGATAAGCCATTCCATTGCTTAATTTTGGTTTACGCATACAAGCTGCTACAAGCCAAAGTACTTGGACATTATACTCTATAGCACTATTTAAAATAAATGCAATACGCAAACAGTATTGTTCTTCCCATAATTCAGATTTGAATTCAACATGTTTGATATAACCTTTTACACGAAAACCCCAAGGATCATTAGCACCAAGAAAACGACAAGTAATTTAATTGAAGAATCTGCAATTAAATTATCATTGATTGTTTTTGGCCAATTAAAAGCATTTGGATAAGCAAGTCCTGTGCTCTGTTTTCTCAAATCAAGGCTTTTATTTTATACTGTTTTAAAAGAGCATTTTTTAACATATGGTGCAACACCTTGTATCAGTGAATCATCAACAAAAAACACTTTATCATTACTTGTTAATATGATAGGTAGCAGCTCGTGGTGTAATTTAATATTGTCTTGTATTTTTTCAGGATTATTTTACAATATGGGCTTGGTTTCTGGTTGATTGCGATTGGTAGTATGAGAATATGTATTTGAATTGGAATCCATTTTACTACCTTAATATTCATTTTTTGCTAATTTCCATGCCCCTTTGTTTCTATAATTTCTTCAATTTTCTTATTTTGTTGCCCTTTTTATGCTCGACTACTGCTAACTTGGATTTTTTCTCATTAACAGGTAATACATCATCAATCGGTTGAGCAAGCAAAACTGGGGACAGGGTTGTTACATTTTCTTGAAATTTTTACTATCACTTTTATTTTCTTCAAACTCTTTTGTCAAAATTTCTTCAGGAGAAATCGTATTACTGTCAAATAAATCTATATAATACGCCTGCTGACAATAAGTCAGTATTGATTTGTAATAAATCGCTATTAATGTAATGGCGGTAATCGACAATACCAACAATATATAGCTTGCTGATAAAGACTACTAGTAATAACATGTGTTTTTTACTTTGTCATTATCCTTTTGAGCTTTTTTTATGCGTGTTTTTATTCAGTGATTTATAACGTTGCCGTTTCAAATTAGATTTAGATTTTTTATATATCATCATAATTAAAAATTAGCGTAAATAAAATTTGGCATACCTAATGGCGCAATATAAATAACTAACCACAAAATTACAATAAATACCAAAGGTAAATATAAATGCGGTATTTTAGTTAGCTGTATAATAAACCACTCAGTAAAATTTTTAACTATTGGATAGGTAAAGTAGATGAAACTAATAACCAAAAATGCTTCTGCATAGTGTGGTTCTATAAAGAAGTTATGCACTAATGCTGTCATATAATCTAATGCATCAGGTAAACTATCGCTATTAAAAAATAGCCATGTAAAACAAACATAATGCCATGTCAATAAACGCGCCACCCAAGGCGAGCGTATAGCTATCCAACCTTTTCCTAAATAACGATCACCAATGTTAAGTGCCACAATACCAATACCGTGACATGCCACCCCTTAAATAATAAAATTAATGCCAGAACCATACCATGGTCCAGATAGTAACATTGCCAGCATGAAATTAATTTGTATCCGAATAAACCCTCGGCGGTTGCCTCCTAAAGGAATATAAATATAGTCGCGGATCCAACGAGATAAACTTATATGCCAGCGAGTCCAAGATTTCTCAAATTCATACTAAATAAGGAAGATTAAAGTTAATTGATAAGCGAAATCCTAGCAATAAAGGCAATACCTGTAACTAAATCTGTATACCCTGAAAAACTTAAATAAATTTGTATTGCATAGGCATAAAGACCTACAAGCAAATCAATCACACAAGTATAAATAAAAAGGATAAGCGAAAATTACCAGCTATAGCTGCCAACAAGAAGATAACTTGCTGTTAAAAGCAGGATGCTCTGTACTTTGGGGCGATACTCGACATCCCCAATATAAGGCAAAGAAAGCGATAAAGAGTAAACCAAATTCAATAGATAACTAACTCACTGCAATCCTTTTTATTTAACTGTATACTTTCCTGAAAGTTTTAGCCTATTACTTCGGATTGAGCAAGCACATTATAAACAATAAGTTCCTTATTCAATCCAGTAATAGCCAATAACTGGGTTCTTGCTTGTAACCATAAATCATAGAGCGATGAAATTTTTTCATTACTTTTAGTTGCAAGCAGCCGAACTAATGGGACTTGATCACGATTAACAATAAAACGCCCCACTTTTTGCTTTGCTTTAAGCGCATCACTTAGTAATGCACAAAACCAAATAATTCGTTCAATAAAATCTTCGCTATCAAAGGTTTTAGCCAGTTGCCAATAGTTATTTTGTGGTACAACATCTAATAGATGATCACAGAATTTTTTTCGTTGTTGCCACTTTTCTGGCATTAGTAGTGCAACCGCTTTTAGCGGCGCATTTTCGCTCAATAATAACGCCGAGGCAAGTTCATTATCGTTGTATTGCTGACGGTGTAGTTTTTTTAACCATTCAATAGACATTTCCAATTTTGGAACAGGTAAAAAATAAGAAAAACAACGACTATGAATTGTTGGCAGTAATTTGCTGTTATGGTCATCACTTAAAATAAAATATGTGTTTTCTGGTGGCTCTTCTAAAGTTTTTAGCAATGCATTAGCGGCTGCTTCTGTCATTAATGCTGCGCGTTTTATCCAAATGACTTTATTACCACCCTGCTGAGATTTTTCATAAACTTTGTTTGATATTTTACGGATCTGATCAATACCTATTGACTGTTTAGATTGTTCATTGGTTATTACATAATAATCAGGATGATAGTGAGACAAAAATAACTGGCAACTATGGCAGTTTAAGCACGGTTCCAATTGCTGTGAAGATTGACATAATAAACGGTTTGCAAGCATTGAAACAAACTCATCTTCACCACTGCCTTGAATATAATTAATTAATAAAGCATGATGAGCCCGTTTATGTATAATTCCAGAAGCTAATTGCTGATAAGGCAACGAAAGCCAAGGATAGTCATTTAAGATCATTCAATATCAACCTGTTTAGTTAACCATGTTGTTAAAATTTGTTCAATTTGCCCATTCACATTGTCAATTGATTTTCCAGCATCAACTGTAATGATGGTTTTATCTTGTTCGGCAAGTTCTAAATAACATTGACGAATTCGTTCAAAAAACGGCAATGACTGTTGCTCGATGCGATCGAGTTTACCTCGAGATCTTGCTCGCATTAATCCTGTTTCAGGCTCAATATCCAGATATAAAGTAAGATCAGGTTTAAAATCACCTAATACTTGTTCTTTCAATGTTAGCATAAATACTTTATCTAACTGACGCCCACCACCTTGATAAGCTTGTGTTGATAAGTCATGACGATCACCAATAACCCACTTACCAGCTTTAATTGCTGGCCTAATCACATTATCAATTAGCTGAATACGTGCAGCATATAGCATCAGTAACTCGGCTTTGTCGGTCAAAGGATCATTATCCAAACCATTTTTAATAATATTGCGTAACGCTTCAGCAATCGGCGTTCCACCAGGCTCTCGGGTAAACTGCAAATCGCCAATATTGTGTTGATTCAAAATACGAGCAACGGTATTAATAGCCGTAGTTTTACCGGCCCCTTCAAGCCCTTCGATGACAATAAATTTGCCTGTCATACTAAATTCCTAATCTATTTATGATAAGCCTCTTTAATATCACGCTATTGTACGCTATTTTTGCAGATTATTTTAACCTGCATTATTAATACTTTTTATAATATACCCAAAAGAACCTCATGAAACATTAAATAACATGTTTTTTATTACAAAAGAGGCAGAGTAATTTTACGTGAATTGTGTGTTCACTTGTAGGAGATTTTCTCAACTATTTATTTTTTACGTTATTTTTTTGTAAAAAAACATTCAATAGTCTATACTGTTTAATGATTAATTTAAACTTTGCGGTATTTTATTTGTTAATAACCTGTAAGGACCATCGTATAAATCAAAAATTCACTAAACCAATCTACAAAAAAACAAATAGAAAAGTTGAAAAGCATGATACATATGTTAAAGGAGAGGTGAAATATAATCAGTAAATATTTAGCGATTCAAAAGATAGAAACAAAAGCTTAAAGATTTATTCACTTTTATAATACGGTTAAAAGACATAGGAAAAAATGCCTTATGAGTTTTCAGAAGATTATTTAACCATGAAATGTAAATAATCCGGCATATTCCTAAAAGAACAAAGCTATCTGCTAATATCAACTTCATATCATCAAGCAGTTTACCCCTGTGGGGACAGAGAACATATCGTTCTGAGATAAGAGTTATATTTCTTATTCGGTTTATCCCTGTGAGTACAGGGAATACCAACACATAGATTATGATAAAGTGAAAGATAACGGTTTATCCCTGTGAGTACAGGGAATACATCTTTTTCCTTTTGTTCCAAGTGCAATTTTTCGGTTTATCCCTGTGGGTACAGGGAATACTTGTTTAAATTTAAATAAATTAGCTTTGTAGGCGGTTTATCCCTGTGGGCACAGGGAATACTAAATGTAGATAATTGTTTTATTTACATTTATATTTTTTGTCAAATTCTACCAGATTTTTTATTTTTTTAAAGAAAATTAATTTATTGATTTTTAAAAGATAAAAAAGGCCAATCTTAATCTATCTAGATCTACCAGAACTCTTCTGTTTCGCCATAGGTTTGGAAGTCAAATTCTGATTCGGTATTAGTCGCTCAAGCAAGAATAATATTAACGTATTTAATTAATTCAATTAGTTGCTGCCATATCATTTCTCTAATCGGTCTTGATATATCTTCGATGTAAACTCCCGCGCTAATTTCTAATAACCAAATAGCTAAACGCCCCTTAGTCTAGGTGGTATATTCTCAGCAACAACACATACTCATTAGAGGATCGGCAAGTGATTTAAACTCTGGGATTGCTGGAGGCAAAATGTCATCAGGTGGTAATGGTGGTTCTATAAGGCATGCAATACGTACTTCACAATCAGGATCTGGGATTTATTAGCTGCTATTTCAAAAGCTTTGGGATCGTAATTTCTCCCATACCATTTAACATGATAACGTTTAGCTAGTAATGTGTAGATTTCACGTAATCGAGAACCTTTTATACTTCGGAGTTGATCTACCGAACGCCTGCTTCCCCCACCCAAACAAATAATGTGCCAACTATTGCTGCCAATTGTACAGCAGCATGAGACACTCTTGTTCCCAGTTCTTGCATCATACAGGCAATAGAGTTGACGAGTATATGAGTTCTCACACCGTTTTTATCAAAAAATACAATACACCATCTAAAACATCAATTTGTCCATATTGTAAAATATCATTAATATTCTATTTTTAAGGGAATAGGTTTAATTGGAATATACGCCATTTTAGTTTCCCCTATTGATAACGTTTGATCAAAAATAATCCACAACCAAATCCTTTACTTTTACCAATTCCTTGATGAAGTGTATCTAAAAATAGGTGAGGATCAGTAACTGTTAAAATCCCTTTAAAATCAACACTAGTATAAGTAATTGGATTCAAATTTTTTCGCTTATTAAATTGATGTTGATAAAACCCTAAAATATTACAGCTTAGTTGCTGTTCAGCATTTTTTATCAGTGAAAACCCTTTTTTCTCGCCTTGTTTAATCAACCAATTTAGTGCAGCTTTATTTTGTAAAACGTTCATTTTTACCGATGATAACCCTTGTTGCTTAGCTAATAGTCTCGCATTTGTCATCACGTCAGATCGTTTACCATTTTTAAAAATAACAGGGTTTGCACGCAGTGAAAAAATTAATTTTATACCACTAGTTAGTTGCGGTGAGTAGGGTTTTGTTTCTACAAAAAATAATGGATGAGTGGTCACTGGCTCTACTTGAGATAATAAATAATATTGCCTGCTTTTTTTTGTTTGTTCTTCACGAAACAAAAAAGTTCGTTTTTCTTGATTCGGAAAAAGTTGCCACAGCCATTGATGAATCGCATATTGACCAGCATACAGCATCTTTTGTTGCATTACATAAGGGAGCACATCCAGTTTCAAGGTAACTCGAGAAAAATACATCTATTCGCTCCTTCTTAAATATCCTGAATATTGTAGGCGAGGTTTAAAATGCCAATGATTACGGTTTATTGGTTGATCTTGTCGACACTGAATTTTAATCACTTCAAAATCGGCATATTGATCTTTATGTTCCCAATAATATTCATCAGCAACGCTATTTAATAAATTATTAATGACAGGATCATGTTGATGATATTGTTGATAATGGTTATCAGCAAAAATAAAAGCATCACAAAGTTTCCCTTTATAAACAACAGGTGATAAAGTTAATGCCAATGGTGAGTTTTTTCTACCTATATATAATGGGAAAACAGGTGTTAATAATGCCTGCCGTATTTGTTCAACACAATACGGTGCACCTGCGGTCTCTGTCATCACAATTTGATAATAAATATCGTTATAATACTCACGCTGTGAAAGTAAAGTTTCTAACTCATTGGGACTGCGACAAATTTCATCAAAACGAGTATATAATGATGCTTTTTTATTAGTTTTGGGGACTTGAACAGTTTGGTAATCACTAAACCAACTGCTCTTTGCTCTAAATATACGTATAGCAAATTGATAATGCTGATTAAAAATATTAAGTTTTTTGTCTTTGCGCCGAATTCCAAGCGCTGCAGCCACTAATCCTAGTAACGCTGAGCGAGAAGGAATAGCATTGCTGTGGCGAACCTCGCCAACTGCGGGTTCACCCCATGATGTTAGTGGCGCATAAATTTGAAAAATAAGATGTTTTATCATCTTGATTACTCCTTATTTTTGCGCAACAAAATCTAATGCAGCTGTTAAGTCTCCTTCTCCCTTTTCGGTATTGAGCACATAACGAGTGTCGGCACATTGACCATAGACTTTATCAAATTTATCGAGTTGTTGTTCTAAACGTTCAATAGCATCATTCAACATATTTTCGCTACGGATTGGATTAAAATAAGCAACGGCTAGAGAACGAGGTTGCTGAGCGCCTTTTTCAATTAATAAATAGGAGGTATAAGCTCGTGATGCAAAGCTATTTTGCATGCCAGTTGGTGCAACTTTTGCTGACGCTTCGGTCAAAGCCTTCAATGTTTTTTCAACCAATACTTCATCGCCATTTAGGTTTTCAAGTAATAAATCACGGCTAATGCAAATGTAGGTATAAAACAGTGCAGAGGCAAAACCTCGTTCACCTAAATGCGCTGAGCCTGCATCTTTTTCCTTATTATTTAAATCATCCACCGCTGTAAAAAAGTCATCCTCAATTGTAACGCTGCTAACTCCCAAAGCATGAGATACTTGGCAAGCGGCTTCAATATTATATGCTGGGCTATCGGCTAACATTCGTCCAAATAAAGCAATATCAATGCTGCTATTTTCTTTACGGAGTAATTTAACTTCAGCATCTGTTGGTTCACGTTTTTCATTAATTAATATTTCCACTAACTGCAAAATGGCCTGCTTTTCATTGCTACTAATGTGCACCAACTGCTCAATATCCAAATTATCCAGAGGATCTTTCGGGAATTTTTCATTTTTTACTTTACCAAATTGTGCTGCAATTTTAATTGCACTCGCTTTAGCAATTTTATCAGAAACGCCTTGCTGAACCATTGGTTCATAAATCCATAGTCTTGCAAATTGACGAGTGCGTGTTCCTATATTGTTACTTAAGGATTGATAAAAACAATCAGAGTTTCGCCATGCCCTTTTTAAACTTTGTGAAGAGATACGTAAACGATCACTATTACCCATTTTCGCTGTTTTTGGTCGACCAAGATCATCACGATTTAAATTAGAAGGAGGATAAGCAGTTAACAAGTGCAATTGAATAAATGTTGTCATTGTTGTTATTCCTTAGAGGTTTATTTAGTCGAATAGTAATCCATTGCCCAACGAACAGATTGGCGTTCAAATGGATTGATATCTAGAGATAAATTTTGTAGTCGATTATACCCCTCTTGTACCCACAAAAAGATTCCATCAGCAAGTGAAAAGAGGTTTACACCATTTTCACCACGTAATTTGACCGCACGAATCAGTCGATGGCAAAACTCTTCTGGTGTTTTACTACTTTGTAATTGTTCAAAACGTAATGGAGATATAATTTTATGTTCTCCACCTTTTGCTTTTTCACTTAATTGTGCAGCAAAGGAGGTTTGTTCATTATTAGCATTAGCAAAAACAGCAACCGAAACAAATATTGCCAATGCTTGTTGATAAAAAGGGGATTGAGTTAATCTGTGAATATCATTAAATAGTGCATTGGCTAAACAATAATACCCTTCTTGTAACATGACCCCAAAAGGTAATGTAGCTCGACGTAGTTCAGCGCGTAATTTTCTCCCGCTATAAGTGTTACCATTAAAACTATATGACCTTTGTTGCAACATTGAAAACCATTCATTTACACATTTTCTATGGCTTTCATTTAAAATAACCGTTTTTTTCATAACATTGCCTGACATATTATTCCCTCTTATCCACAAACAAGGTATTCGGTATTTTTTATACTTTTTATATATTTAAGTTTATTAAAGTCTCTGAGCAGTTTTTCCCTAGCATTGATTTTTTTAGATACAATCATCTTATCATTAAGATTAACATGGGATACAACCATCTTATCATCTGGGTTAGCAAAAGCGGCTTTATCATAGATTTGTGTAATATATTCTAGTAAAGTATTTGCCCAATTTGATAATAAATGGAATCGGCCATCTGGATTATCTTTTTGCTCAATAAGTTGTTTTACAAACTGGTAAAATGCCAATTCAGTTTCTTTCCAATAAGCGGTATCTAGTGCACTTGATTGTTTATTGATTGTTGCCATGGCTTTACGTAGTATTTGTATGGTATTTTTACTTAATTTTAATGCGAGTGATATGAATTTTCCTACGTCGCTATTAGGATCGGTTAAAGCGGGATATACAGGGAAGTTATGTTCATACCAGCAACGAGCCTTCATATTGTCAAAATCAAAACCAAAGCACCATAAGCGATATTTTTCGTCATTTTTTAACCTACGAGCTTCATTGATGATGACAACTTTTGCTGCTTCAATATTATCATGTTTTGTTATCATACCTAACCAATCGCGATAAACTAAACCACCTGGTTGACCTTTAATAGCTAATGGCACACCAATTTTACTATCGATTCGGTATGGTGTTAAAGGGTGTCGCCAATGTTGATATTGAATACCGTAATTTTTAGTTTGGTATTGCGTAATTAATTGTGACGAGGCTTCTCCACACAGATCACATTCACCTTGTTTAGTCTGTTCAAAATCAAGTTCTATTCTTCGAGGCATCCCCCAAAAAGCTTGACAATAATTGGCTTGCTCAGGAAATAAACTAAAATTCTTTGGTGGTTCACTGGTTTTAGTTGTATTGAGCCAAGGAAAGATAGACTCATCAAACTGACGTGGTTTATCATCTTCATCCAATGGTATTACATTTAGCCATAATTTTTTCCATAATGGTGTTGGTTTATTCAGCTCAGGCATAAGTAAAGTCGTTATTGGTCCACCACCACGTAAACTTACTCGATGTCCTTGACCGCCTGATGGCGCATTAGTTTGTAAGGTAAATAGTGCTATTGCTGCACAATGAGGACAAATTGCATTGACAAAATCACGTTTAATAAAATGATCTGTATTCTTCTTTAACGCATTTTCACCAGGCGCTTCCACTAATAACCCAGATATGGAAACTTTAGTACCATCTAATTTAGAGAAATCTTGCATAAAAGCTGGTTTAGTTGCCCCAAATTGCATGGCAGGTTTAGCTTGGGCAAATGCTTCATCTAAATCAGATTGCAAAATGCCATCATGCCAACAGTCAAACCACTCATCATCGTCTTCTGGAGAGAAGGTTGTTTGCAACAACCCGATAAGAAATTGGTAAGCAGCACCTTGAAAATCAGGTCTAAAATAGGCGAAATCAAAAATAGTTTCATCAACAATTCGGCTAGGTTTAATTTTACTAACATGCCCATCAAAATGAATAACTGGAATCCATTTTTCATTCAAAAGCGATAAAGAGAACAAACTATACTCCTTATTATGATTTTAATATAAGCAGAAAGTTAGTTTTTCCGTTTATACGTTTGGCTTAAATTATTTTTTGTCAAATTTTAAACAAAATAATTATATTAGTTAAACAAAACTTTATACTTTTGGCTAGAATTTATTGTAAAAAATGAGATCTGCATTTAATTTTTTACTAGATGTAAAAAAACAGATCTTCCAAGTATGCTATATTTAATGTTTAATAGTTGATTTCGATACACTGATACCAAGTATTGCGTGAACAAAAGCATGTATTATCTATCGCCCAGAAATTAGCGACATAGGGCTGATTAACACTTATAATAACCAAGCAAAAAACTCCAAACTATTACTAAAATAAAACATAATGCAACCTAGAGAGATTTATGAATCAACAAAATACCAATAATTGCCTTGATACGACTCAAACCGATGTAAAGCGTCCTTTTATAATTTCAATTATGCATAAATTAGTTCCTTTTTCGATGATTTGGGTAAGTTTAGTTTTAATGTATGGCGTAATATGTATGTACACTAATGCTGTTGGACAAGATGAGTTTTACCGTTTTATCTTTTTTTTGCGTAGTCCTTTTGTAGTAGTACTTAATTGTATTGCATTATTTATTAGTGTTTACCATTCAATGGTTTGGTTTAATTTAATACCTAAAGGTTTACCTTGCACAATATTTAATAAAAAATCTAACACATTATTATTGATTGCGGGACTGTGGATGGTGATGCTAACTGTTTCGATTTCTTTATTTTTATTTGTATTGAAGTGAGTGGTATTGAATTAATGAAAAATCAACAAATTCAAATTAAAAATACTGATGGAAAAGTTATAAAAGGGTTATTTGCTTTAGGTAGTACATGGGCTGCAATTTTTTTACCTGCTGTACTTGTAATTTTAACATTTATCATTCCTTTTGGCGATGTGGTAACGCGTTCTTATATTCTTAAAATAGCCAATAAAGAAATCGGAAAAGTCTTTTTATTTTTGATGATTTCATTACCTATCTGGTGTGGATTACAACAAATTTTAACTATTTTACACGAGCGTAAAATTCACCCCAAACGTGAAAAATTACTGACGTTTGGATTAGCATTAGCATGGACATTACATGCTATTTATATATTGTTTATTCGAATGTAAGGGATGTCTTTTCAGTTATAAGGGCAATGGTAAGATTACACAAAATGTTATCAGCCAAATCACGTTTTGTGTAATCTAGAGGCTAATAATAAGTAAGTTCGCGGGTAATAGTTGTCTGTTTACCACCTTGATTATTTTTAACTTTAATTGCTGTTAGCCAATCGTTTTTTTCATTAAAAGTTAAAAATTTAGTTACATAATGAGCCGCCTCTTTGCCTGATGATAAATAATAAGAAGTTTCAATGGTTATTAATCGATGATGATCATTATCATATTGATACAAAAAATCACTCTCATTTTTCATATTATTGCTAAATTGGAACAATACTTTGGCTAACTGTTGTTCTTGATACCTAAACGTATAAATTGAAGCACCTTTTTGGTCTCTACCAGTGTAGTTGCCGTTCTCATCAGTTTCTTTAAGTTGCCATTGTACATTTTTATTGATAAGACAATTATTACTGTCGTACATATAATTATCCGTTTCAAAAAAAACAAAATCGACAGCTTTTTTAGTTTGCTGTGATGCGACAATTTTGCCTTGTTCATCGGTATTAAATTGGATAATGCTATTGGTTTTATCTTCTACATCTTCAATGATATTTTCCCAACCAGATTTATTTTTCTGTAGGTATTCCGAATAAACTCGGGTATTTTTATCCGAATAAAGATCATAATGGCTTTGTGTGATAAGTCCATTAGAAGCATATTCTAGTTTGTGTTTAGCTGTAGAACCATTAGCATCAGTTCCCAATTTGGTAATTGAAGTTCGAATCTCTTGTTTGATATCTTTTACTGGTGAATCAATATAATCAAAGATTTGAAAGATATAGTTATTTGCCGCAACTATATTCTGAGTAGGATTATCACTACAGTTTATTGCCATAGCATCTATTGAAATTATTGATAAACAAGTAGTTAATAAAAAAGGTAGTATTCTTTTTTGCATAATAAACCTGATAAATAAATTGGTATATTGATTTATTAATAATGGTTTATAATAAACCATTATTAAATTATTGCTTTGCATATTTATTTTTTACGCATTAACAGGGCATCTTCCCAATTGACCTCCCTTTCTTTTTTCTTATCTCGCCGTAGTTCTTGTTGTGATTCATCTTTATGAGTGAATTTCTCTGGTTTTTCCATTTTATCTATATGTATCATAGTTCTACTCATTTTTCGCGGTGGTTTATCTAAAAATGAAAGTAACGTCTTGGTATATTCATGTTCAGGGGAATGGAAGATCTTTTCACGCGAGCCTTGTTCAATAATATTACCATCTTGCATAACAATAACTTGGTGACACATTGTATAAACCAAAGATAAATCATGGCTAATAAACAAATAACTAAGCTGATGCTTTTCTTGCAATGACTTAAGTAAATTAATAATTTGTTTTTGAATGGTGTGATCTAACGATGACGTAGGTTCATCTAAAATCAATAATTCTGGCTGTAAAATTAAAGCTCTAGCAATAGCTATTCGTTGACGTTGCCCTCCCGAAAACTCGTTAGGATAACGATAACGCATACTTGGATCAAGACCGACTTCGAGCATGATATTAGTAACCTCTTGGTCTCGTCGAGCTTTACCGAATTTTTTGTGTGTCATTAACCCTTCACTAATAATTTGCTCAACATTAAGACGAGGGTTCAATGATGAAAATGAATCTTGGAACACTACTTGAATACGACTTCTAAATGGTAACAGTTTTTTGCCAGTTAGTTTTTGTATAAGATGACTATCAAATACAATATCGCCCTGTGATTCAATTAAGCGCAAAATAGCTAGTGCAGTAGTAGTTTTACCCGATCCTGATTCACCAACAATTCCTACAGTTTCACCTTGATGCAACGTAAAACCAATATTATTGATAATTTTCTTTTTTGCACTACTAAATAAACGTTTTCTGGCAATAACTTTAACACTAAGATAATTAACATTAAGCAATATCCCAGAAGTATCAGGCAAAGGTACTGGATCACCACTAGGTTCTGAATTTAATAGTGTTTGAGTATATTCAGATTCTGGACGTAAAAAAATACGCTGCTTACTATTGTATTCAACAATTTGTCCTTGTTGCATAACTGCTACTTTATCGGCTAGTTTTTTGACAATGCCAAGATTATGCGAAATAAATAGCATGCTCATATTCAGTTCTTTTTTTAACTCTCTTAATAACTGAATAATTTGTGCCTGTACTGACACATCTAAAGAAGTGGTTGGCTCATCTGCTATCAATAATTTAGGATGAGTTAAAATTGCCATAGCAATCATTACTCGCTGCCTTTCGCCCCCTGATAGTTGATGAGGATAAGCTGATAATTTATTTTTTGATTCTTTAATGCCTACACGATCAAGATATAGTAAAATGTCTCCACGAGCCTGGTTACGCCTTATTCCTCGATGTAACGCCAGCACTTCATAAAGTTGCTTTTCAACTGTATGTAGAGGATTTAATGACACCATCGGTTCTTGGAAGATCATGCTAATTTCATTGCCACGAACTTTACAAAGTTCTTTATCTGGCGCATGTAATAATGATTTTCCTTCAAACAAAATATCGCCAGTTGGGTATACCACTTGTTCTTTACGTAGTAGCCGTAAAATTGATAATGCAGTAATGCTTTTCCCTGAGCCTGACTCCCCCACTAACGCAAGTGTTTCTTGCTCATTAATATCAAAACTAACATTACTTACTACTTGCGATAATAAATGCGTACCGCGTTTAAATGCAACACTTAAATCCTGAACGGATAATAAAGGAGAACTCATTGATACACTCCTTTGTTTGGATTGAATGCATCTCTTACCGCTTCACCAATAAAAATAAGCAGTGACAGTAAAGTTGCAATAACTAAAAATGAACTGATGCCAAGCCAAGGAGCTTGTAGATTGTTTTTACCTTGTAGTAATAATCGTCCTAGTGATGGCGAATCAATTGGTAAACCAAAACCTAAAAAATCTAGCGCTGTTAGTGTTGTTATCGAACCACAAAGTATAAAAGGTAGAAAGGTTAATGTTGATACCATGGCATTAGGCAAGATATGACGAAACATAATTTTAGTGTCACTAACTCCCATTGCTTTAGCTGCACGAATATAATCAAAATTGCGAGTACGCAAAAATTCAGTACGCACTACACCTACTAAAGCCATCCAACCAAATAATACGGTAATACCTAATAACCACCAAAAATTAAGCGGTAAAATACTAGCTAATAGAATAATAACAAATAGCTCTGGTAACCCACTCCATATTTCTATGAGACGTTGACCGATTAGATCAATTTTACCTCCATAATAGCCTTGTATTGCCCCAAAAATGATACCAATAATTGAAGTGAAAATCGTCAAGAAAATCGCAAAAAACATAGATATGCGAAAACCATATAAAATATTGGCTAATACATCGAAACCTGCATCAGTGGTGCCTAACCAATGTGATGCCGAAGGCGGCGTTGGAAACGTGTTTGATGTATCATAAATTAATGTATTGTAGCTATAACGAAAAGGTGCCCATAAAATCCAGCCATTAGCTTCTATTTTATTTTGTACAGCAGGATCAAGAAAGTTAGTTTGCGTGGCTAATTGTCCACCAAATTCCGTTTCTGGATAAAAATGAAAAATCGGCGAATAGTAATTATCCTGATATTTAACAAAAATTGGTCTGTCGTTAACAATAAAATCAGCAAATAGGCTAATCAAAAAACAGATCATAAATAACCAAAGTGAATAATAACCACGACGATTTTGTTTAAATCGTTGCCAACGCTGTTGATTAATAGAGTAATGGGTGGTCATTAGTTGCGAGCCTCAAAGTCAATACGTGGGTCAATCATCATATAAGATAAATCAGATAATAATTTAGTAATAAGGCTGATTAATGTAAAGATATACAATGAACCAAAAATCACCGGGTAATCACGTTGTATAATTGCCTCATATCCCAATAGCCCAAGTCCATTAAGCGAAAAGATAATTTCAATCAATAATGAACCTGTAAATAAAATACCAACAAAAGCCGCAGGAAAACCCGATACAATCAGTAATGTTGCATTGCGAAAAACATGTTTATATAAAATTTTTCTTTCACTTAACCCTTTAGCACGTGCGGTTATTACATATTGTTTGCGGATTTCATCTAAAAATGAATTTTTAGTTAGCATGGTGAGTGATGCAAAACCGCCAATGACCATTGCGATAGTAGGTAAACAGATGTGCCATGCGTAGTCTTTTATTTTGCCCCAAAAATCGAGTTGATCAAAATGGTTTGATATTAGCCCACGTAGAGGAAAAATATCCCAATAACTACCACCAGCAAATAATACAATAAATAAAACTGCCAATAAAAAAGCAGGTATTGCATAGCCAATAATAATTAATGTACTTGACCAAAAATCAAATGCAGAACCATCTTTCACTGCTTTGCGAATGCCTAACGGGATTGAAATGAGATAAACAATCAAAGTACTCCATAATCCCAATGAAATTGAAACAGGTAAACTTTTGGCAATTAAACCCAGTACCGATTCACTTTTAAAGAAACTATTACCAAAATCAAATAATATATATTTCTTTAGTGTTTCGATATAACGTTCAAATATCGGTTTATCAAAGCCGTACTGCTTTTCTATCATTGCGACAACTTGGGGATCAAGACCACGTGAACCTCGATAATTTGATTCATTTTTATACTGCTGCACTGACGCAGATGAGCTACCGCTCCCTGGCAATAGCCCTTGCCCTGCTTGCGGTCCGTTTTCAATCATAGCAAGCGCCTGATCAACGGGTCCACCTGGCGCAACTTGTACAATAAAAAAGTTGATAGTTAAAATCACAAACAATGTTGGAATAATCAGCAACAGTCGACGAATAAGGTAATTGATCATATTAATGTTCCCGATTTTTAGGTAGGCTAGCTGCTTTGTTTGCATCATACCACCAACTATCAACACCGATTGCATAAGTAGGTTGTATAGCTGGTTGCCCAAATTTATTCCAGTATGCATAATATGTTTTACTGTTATACCACATTGGAATCATTGGATATTCTTGCGTTAAAATCCGATCAAGCGCTCGTCCTAGCGGGACTAACTCTTCTTGATTATCCACATGTTTGGTGATTTCAGCAATAATGGCATCAATAGCCTTATTATGCAAACCCGAAGCATTCCATGATGAGTTAAGATACTCGCTGCCCCAAAGCACTAGCAAATTAGAGCTTGGGTAATTTACGGCATAATAATCACGTGCAACCATATCATAATCACGTTCACGAACACGTCGTAATTGTTGTGCTGAATCTAGCAAGGTAATATTCATGGTGATCCCTAAACGTGCTAAATTTTGTTGAAAGGGAATGGCATATTTAATATCACTACCAAGGTAACTGATCAGTTCAAATTCAAATGGTTGCTGTGTTTTAGTGTTAATCAGCTTACCGTCTTTAACTTCCCAGCCAGCTTGTTTTAGTAATTCTGCTGCCTTTAATAAATTATTACGATTAAAACCCTGACCATCACTTTTGGGCACATAATAGGCATTACCGAAAGCACGCTTTGGAATAATATCTTTATAAGCATTAAGCCATTTTAATTCTTGCTCTCTAGGTATGCCAGTTGCTGCATAAATGGTATTTTCAAAAAAGCTATAAGGTCTTTTGTAACTGTCATAATAAAAGGCATGATTTAGCCATTCAAAATCAAATGCCAAGGTAATGGCTTCACGAACTTTAATATCTTTAAATAGATCTTTTTGTAAATTAAACGCAAGCCATCTAGTGTCGGTAGCTGTTTGAACTGGTTTTTCTTGTTTAATAATATGGTTAGAATCAAAATATCTACCTTGATATTGAGTAAACCAGTTTTTAGGTTGATCTTCAGCACGCAAATCATATTCGCCTGCTTTAAAGGCTTCTAGCGAAACGTTATCATCCATATAATAATCAATACGTTTTTCGTCAAAATTATCTAAGCCTTTATTAATAGGTAAATTACGTGCCCAATAATTCGGATTACGTCGATAAACAACATATTGCCCTAATTTATATTCGCTAATGTAGTATGGACCACTACCAACTGGTGGTGTAGTTAATGGTTCAGAAAGATCATGATCTTTCCAAAAATGTTTCGGCATAACTCGCATACTACCAACGAATGAAAGGAGTTTTTCCCGATCGGAATCGGGAATATCAACACGCACATGGTGATCATCTATTGCCTTAACTGTAATGCCTTTATTATAAACACGATACAGAGGCACACCTTCGGTCATAAATTTGTGAAAGGTAAACTCAACATCATGGGCAGTTATTGGTTTCTCATCTTGAAAACGAGCGTTGGAATTAATAGTAACCTCAGCCCAACGATAACTATCAGAAAAAGTTATTGATGTCGCAATAAGTGGATAAAAACTGGTAATATCATCAGCCGTATTGGTAAAAAGCGTGTCATATAACGCCCCCGAATTTCGCTCTGGTGCTCCACGGCTAGCATAGCGATTCAAATTATCAAAAGAGCCAACTTCTGCCAATTTAATTACGCCACCTTTCGGTGCATTAGGATTTACATAATCAACATGTTGAAAGTCAACATGATACTTTGGTTGACCTGAAAGTGAAAAGATGGTTTTGTGGTAAATTACCTCACGTTTTTTAGTAGGAATAACGATATCAATTTGTTGTTCTTCATTGGCTAAAGCCGGTACAGAACAAATGGCTATACCACCTAAGCAACTCAAGATGGATAATGTTTTTACATATTGTTTAATTTGGCTAATCATCCTAATTCCGTTCCTGCTTTACTTAATAATAGCATATTTATGTTATTTTTTTATTAACATATCCAAAAATCGTTTAAGACGATAACATTTACTTCAATTATTTATCTATTTTGCCAAACTTCAACGAAATGAGCAAAACTTAAATTAGTAAAGTTTATATAAAATGATAATGTTAGCAAGAATATTACCTCTTTATATTAAACCAATTGCATATAAAATAAATCTACATATATTTTCAATATAAAAAAATAATTAATATGCTTTTGAAGCAAGCTTACCTTGTGTAAAGTGTCTATTTCCAAAAAGAATAAAATTTAATGAGCGAATCGTTTTATTAATATTGGGGTGAAATATCGCCAAAAATTTAATAGTGATAATTATCACCGACTGGCTTATCATAATTTAGACGCAACTGCTTGTGGATACCAAATTGTTAAACACAACTATTTTCAATTCAGCTGAGCTATTTATGCAAATCGTTTTTACTCCACAAGACAGTGAAAAGGCAGCGCTCTGATTTGCCTATTTTTTGGATTGCCATGATATAGGTAAATTTGTCAATGGGTTCCAACAGTTGCTTAAGCACGATAACCTGCAACTTGTTGCAGCAGATCCAGCTAAAAGATATATCTCCAGAAATGATTCACTTGATTATTGGTTATAGCGTAACTCGTTAATACAAAAATCAGAAATTTAACTTAATCAATACAATCGAAAAATAGAAAATTTTTACGATATTTGGTTATTAATTATTAATTATTAATTATTACAGGATATCTGGCAAACCACTAGAATTAGATGTAAAGGGTAATTCATCATTTAATGAGCAAGATAAACAAAAAGCATTAGATTAAAACAATTAATCAACTGTTTATTTATGAAAATAAGTTAGAACATTATCTTCCTATTTTTTGATAAAATATTTTATAAAAAATTACAATAAATAAGTTGGGTAATTGCCGGTTTAACCATTATCAGCAAATGGTTAGGCTCTAACGAAATGTTTTTTACTTTTTCCCGAGTGATGCCACTTTCTGAATATTGGCAACATCATCCATTGCCCCTTTTATTGATATTAAAAATCTATTTCCATTTATTAAAAAAGCGATACCACTGCAACAGTAAACGTTGTAAGGCAAATAACCTCTTTGCTTTTGAGTATTTTATAGAAATTAACGATCACGTACTTATTTTATTTAAGTTTTTATGTTGCTATTTAAGTGTTTATCTTAATTTACTGCCTTATTGTTTAATAAAAAAGTTTAGGCTATATATCCTTTGGAAACGATACAACAATAGTTCACAAGATAAGACAATTAGTTTATTAGTAAATAATAAAAAATAGATAAAAAAACGGTAGGAAAATACAGTTTGAAGTGTATTTATTGTAACAACAAAATGAATAAGTAGATATTTGGGATATAAAAATACCTGCCGTAAGCAGGTTTTATATATTCTTAAATTGGCTCCTCCAACAGGACTTGAACCTGTGACATACGGATTAACAGTCCGCCGTTCTACCGACTGAACTATGGAGGAACACTTAACGAGATGAATATTAACTATCTATAACACCAATGTCAATCTCTAAAACAGCAAATAGAATTAACTGCTCAGCTTGTAATCAAATTAATCTGTAGATATGCTAAGATAATTAAATATATTATTAATAGGCAAAATAGCATTTATGAAAAAAAATATTTGTATTTTTTGTGGAGCAAGCGAAGGAAGCCAATTAGAATATCGTACACAAGCAGAACAATTAGGCAAAACTTTAGCAGAACAAAATCGACGGCTAATTTATGGTGGTGGTAATAAAGGTTTAATGGGAATTATTGCTAATACAGTACTTGCGCACGGCGGTGAGGTGATTGGTATTATTCCTGAACGTTTAGTCAAAGCCGAAACAGCACACCACAGTATCACTCGTTTAGAAGTAGTAGATAATATGCATCAACGCAAAGCAAGACTTTCGGAATTAGCTGATGGTTTTATTGCAATGCCAGGAGGAACTGGAACTTTAGAAGAACTTTTTGAAGTTTGGACAGCAATGCAAATAGGTTATCATGAAAAGCCCGTTGCATTATTTAATGTGTTAGAATTTTGGCAACCGATGCTTAATTTTTTGCAACATGCAGTTAATGAAGGTTTTGTTCGAGATAGTTTTTATAAAACATTAATTGTTTCGGAAGATCATCAAACTATACTACAACAAATGGATCATTTTATCCCTAAAGATTTACAGCGCTGGGTAAAAAAATAGCTTAAATGTCATATTATATAAAAACGCCATCACTTGATGGCGCTTTTATTTATATGTTTAAAATTACGCAGCAGTTACAGCTTCTGACTCTGGTTGTTTAATAAATGCATATGCTACACCAGCAATAACGGCACCAACAACAATAGACAATAAGTAACCAACTACTGGTTTAACAACGCCCGGAATTGCTAAAGCAAATAAACCACCATGCGGCGTCATTAATGTTGAACCGAAGGCTAACGCCATACCACCAGTAATAGCACCACCAACAATACAACATGGGATAACACGTAATGGATCGCGCGCAGCAAATGGAATTGCTCCTTCTGAAATAAAGCATAAGCCTAATACCAATGAAGCCTTACCACTTTCTTGTTCAGTTTTAGCAAATTTTTTGCGCGCAATCAATGTTGCAATCCCCATTGCTAAAGGTGGAACCATGCCCCCAGCCATAACCGCTGCCATTGGAGCATAAACCTGCGCTGAAATTAAACCTGTACCAAATGCATAAGCAACCTTATTTATTGGTCCACCCATATCAGTACACATCATGCCACCTAATATAGCGCCCAATATAACGGCATTGGCTGTACCCATTGAATTTAACCATACTGTTACAACGTTCATTAACCACGCAATAGGCGTACCAACAATAAATTGCATCACAAGACCGGTAATAAGCGTTGCAAATAGTGGTACGATTAATATTGGTTTCAATGCCTCCAGACTTTTTGGTAATGGTAAATATTTAGTAATTAATAGAGCTAAATAACCAGCAAAATAACCAATAATAATTCCACCTAAAAAGCCAGCTCCCGTCGAAACTGCTAGTAAACCACCAACAAGTCCTGGTGCTAGCCCAGGTCTGTCAGCAATAGAATAAGCAATATAACCTGAAAGCAATGGCACCATAAGTGAGAAAGCAAGACCACCAATTTCGGCTAGGTGCGATTCTCCAATTAATTTTTGCACTCCATCAACCATTTCAAAGGAACCAAAAGCGAATGAAAGCGCAATAATCAAACCACCTGCAACAACCATTGGTAACATATAAGATACACCTGTTAGAAGGTGCTGATAAATACCTTTTTTCTCGTTGCTTGATTTAGCTGTTGAAGTATTTGATGACGGTTGATATACAGTTGCTTCTTCAAATACTTTATCAAATTCTTGCGCTGTTTTTTTCAGAGCTGGACCTGTTTTGGTGCGATAAAGTTTTTTACCTGCAAATTTACTCAAATCAACATCAATATCACAAGCCGCAATTACAACATCGGCTGAAGCCACTTCTTCTGGTGTTAATTCATTACCGACACCAACTGAGCCACGTGTTTCAACCTTACACCACCATCCACGTTTTTTGGCTTCCTCTTCAATCGCTTCTGCCGCCATAAAGGTGTGAGCAACACCTGTTGGGCATGCGGTTACCGCAACAATACGTTTTACACTGGTATTATTGCCTGGTGAAGGCATAGCCTCGGCTGTTTGTTGATAAACTCTCGCTTTACTTTGCGCATCAGCTAAAATTTGTTTTGGGTTAGCAAAAATTTGATTTAAATCATCAACAACATAAACCTTTTTACCAACAACTGCTTTATCGTTAATAGTTCCAGAGCCTACAGCAACTATAACATCAGCTAATGTTACATTATTAACTACATTTAGATTTAATACGTTCGCAACTAAAGCTAACTCTGCTTTAGCCAAACGTCCATTTACTGGGCCTGTATTACTACCTTCAATAATATATATATTCATGAATACTCCTATCCAGAAATTATTTCAATTTTTTCTAGCATGTTATTTACAGCTTGGCAATCAGATATACCAACACCAGCTTGCCCAACTGATAAAGCTGCAACACTTGATGCAAAGACTAAAGTATCTTTAATTGAACGATTATTCATTAAGCCATACATCAAACCTGCAACCATTGAATCACCGGCACCAACAGTACTAACTACATGGCATTTTGGTGGTTTTGCAAGCCATGCTTCATTTTTAGTTACCCACAAAGCGCCTTTATTTCCTAGCGAGATCACTACATTTTCAATGCCGTCGTTAACTAACTCCATAGCAGCTGCTTTAACATCTTCTAATGTTGATAATTTGCGACCTACCCACATTTCTAGCTCTTTGTTATTGGGTTTAATTAACCACGGTTTTGCTTTTAATCCTGCAACTAATGCATCTCGGCTACTATCAAATACGATCTTTGGGCAAATCGCTTTAACTTGTTCCATCCACTTAGTAAATTTATCAAGTGATACTCCAGCTGGTAAACTACCGCTGATAGCCACCATATCAATATTTTTTAACCATTCAAGAGAATTTGTAACAAAATGTTGCCAATCTTGCTCGCTAATCGTGAAGCCTGAAAAATTAAGGTCAGTCACTTCACTATTTTCCTCGGTTAATTTAACATTAATGCGAGTACGACCTTCAATTGTTTCAAATTTATCAATCACATTTAATGATTTGAATAATAAGTTAAAACCATCACGATTTTCTTTACCTAAAAAACCGCCAATAGTTAATTGGACATCTAAATCTGACAAAACTTTAGCAACGTTGATACCTTTGCCTGCAGCAAGTAATGCATTGGTTTGGACTAAATTAACATCACCAAGCTCAACTTTGGGGCAAAAACCCAAAAGATCATAAGCTGGGTTTAAGGTTATTGTTGCGACATGATAAGCCATTATTCAGTCCCCTCACCTAAACCATCCTCAATTGCTTTACCAATTGCATCAAGCGCTTGAGCTGCATCTTCACCTACTGCAGTAAATCTTAATCGACTACCTTTTTTAGCGCCTAGCGCAACAATTTTCATTAAACTCGTTGCACTTACCGGCTCACCTTTACCATCTAAATTAGCAACAGTAACCTTACAATTAAACTCTTTAACTAATTTTACTAGTACTGATGATGGCCGTGTATGTAAGCCATTTTCATTTGGAATAATAAATTCACGACTTAATGATTCATTATTCGATTCAGCAACAGTCGACTCATTTGAAGATGTCGATTGGATTTCTGATTTATTAGATTCTATTGTCTCAGAGCCAGCTAGCAGAAGGCTGCTAAGATTATTTGTATTTGCTGATAATAGTAATTGTAATTTTTGGTTAAAAACTAAAGTTGCAATATTATTTACAATATCAGAAATAGAATCATCAACTGCTGATATGGTGATGAGTAATTTAACAGGCTTACCATCTTCATTGATATTACTGATGGTGCGACTAACCGCCATAGCATTTTTTAAATTACCTTGTTTGCTATCATTTAACCAAACACCATCACCTAAATATGTAGGTTTATTGTCTAACACCTCTGCAATAAAGTTTGTATTTACAGCATTTTGCTGTTTTAAACGTGATGCATTTAATGCTTGTAATATAGATAAACTATCAGCAGGAATATCCAATAATAATGCAGATTCACTTACAGTAAATTGGCTATCTTCAGAGATTGTTTTACCTGTTAAAATAGCAATTGCTTCGTCGGCAGACTGAATTTTTTTAATTCGCTCCTCTACCCCTTCAGCTCCAAGTACGTGAGTTAGTTGACGGAGTAATTCTAAATGCTCATCAGAGCTTGCTGCAATACCAATTGCAAGATAAGCCTTTTCACCATCATCCCCCCATTGAACACCATTAGGAAAACAAAATACTTGTACCCCTGTTTTTTTGACTAAATGACGAGTTTTAGTAGTTCCATGGGGAATAGCAAGACCTATACCCAGATATGTGGCTGCTTGTGCTTCTCGTTCTAACATTCCATCGACATAACCATCTTCAACAAATCCTGCATTGGTTAATGCCGTAGCAATTTTTTTTATCGCTTCAGTCTTATTGGTAGCTTGTTCATTTAAATGAATGTTTTCTTTAACTAAATGAAACATATAATAAATACCTCTGGATTAATAATATTGGGTCGACTAAAATGACTTAGAAAAAACAAATCCTTTAATCAATTGAATCGTTTCAGCAATAATGAATAAATAAACATTAATTATCAAATAAATTATGTCTATTAATAAGTAATTTGTGATCTGGATCTTATTTTTTAATTTAAACTGTTTTAGAATTAACATATTTTTTATGCCTATTAATACCTTAACGACTTAAGCTACCTCGATAGATCAATCGTCTTGGAATTATTGTAGTGCCCGATTGGTAATTATTGTTATGCAGGTAGTTTAAAAACAGTTTTATTGTTACATCAGCAACTTCTTTATGATCTTGTGAAAGTGATATAACTTTACATGGTAAAAAATCTAACAATTCATTATCTCCAAAGGTAGCAATAGTTAAACTCTCGGGTAAATGCCCAAATTTTCTTAAAATTGCATCAATGCTTCCTTGTAATAACGAAAAAGAAGTAGTAAATATACCATTAGGCATCTCATGACTTTCTAGCCATTGACTAAAGGCTAAATCAGCATCTCGACGACTATAGTTATTTGCATATAAAAAATCAACTTTATTACAATTATCAAGTTTGATATTTTTAAAACCATCTAAACGAAGTTGACTAACAGATAAGTTTGGTAAGGCTCCTATATAAACCACTGAATCTTGTACAAAGTTATTAAATGCTTGAGCAAGTGATTTAGAATCTTGTTTATCTGCACCTACAATATTTCTAAATTTAGAGATGGATAATATTCGATCAAGTGCAAATAATGGAATCTTTTCGTTTTGCCAGTCATCATAAAAAAAATAATCTTGAGCAAAAACAAACGAAGAAGAAACAATTAAGGCATCTACGCGACGCTGCTGAAGGTGTTTGACACACTCTCTTTCGACTTGTGGATTATCTTCGGAACATGCAATTAGTAATTGATATCCTTCTTTTCTTACCAATTGTTCTAAATAATTAGCTATGCGAGTGTAACTGTTGTTTTCTAAATCAGGAATAATAATGCCTATAGTCCGGGTTTTACCTGCTCTAAGCCCCGCTGCTACCGCATTGGGTTGGTAATTATGTTTTTTCACTACCGACATAACTTTTTCGACTGTTTTATCACTAACGCGGTACTTTTTGGCTTTTCCATTGATCACATAACTGGCCGTCGTCCTTGATACACCAGCTAAAAGTGCTATTTCCTGTAATTTCATTATAATTATCTCAACAAAAATATTGCCAATTATTTAACATGGTTAGAAATAAATAGTAAACAATAATTTTTATTTACTTAATTAAATAATTGTAACTTTTTACTATTAAGATTAATTAATTTCCATTGTATTTGTTAATAGTAAATAGCAATATTTTGATTGTGAATATTTTCAATTTTGACCGGTGTATCAAATATATCTTCTAAAATATTGGCTTTCATAATCTGTTGTGGATTGCCTTGGTATATTAATTCACCATTTTTCATCGCTAAGATGTAATCTGAATATACGGATGCAAAGTTGATATCATGAATAACAATCACAATGGTTTTACCCAGCTCATCGGCTGCACGGCGCAATTGTTTCATCATGGCAACAGCATGTTTCATATCAAGATTATTGAGTGGTTCATCAAGTAATACATATTCAGTATCCTGACATAACACCATAGCAACATAAGCTCGTTGCCGTTGACCACCAGATAATTCATCTAAAAAGCGGTCTTTATATTCAGTAAGATCTAAAAAATCGAGCGCTCGATAAATATGGTTATAATCATCAGCATTTAAACGCCCTTTGGTATAAGGATAACGCCCAAATCCAACTAGTTCAAAAACAGACAATCTACTGGTAAAACGGTTTTCTTGTCTCAATACTGATAAATAAGTGGCAAGTTTATCACTTGGCGTATTAACAACATCCATATTTTGAATTTTAACTTGTCCTTCATCAGCTAATAGAAGACGACTTATAATTGATAATAGCGTCGATTTCCCCGCCCCATTTGGACCAATAATAGCAGTAATTCCACCTTGTGAAATCGTCGCATTGACATTTTTTAATACAGATACTGTTTGATAGTTTTTACTAACATTATCAATTTTTATCACTTTGGAACCTTTTTTAATAATAAGAAGATAAACAAAGAACCACCAATGAATTCAATGACAATGGATAATGCACCAACCATATTTAATACTCGCTCTAAGAACATTTGTCCACCGACCAAAAAAATAACACCTAACAAAAAAGCAGTAGGCAATAAAAAACGATGTTGGCTTGATCCACTAATACTATAAGCTAAATTAGTAATTAAAAGCCCCAAAAAAGTGAATGGACCGACTAATGCCGTTGACACTGACACTAAAACTGAAACTAGCAATAATATAATAGTGACACTTTTTTGATAATCGATACCCAAATTGATTGCATTATCCCGACCCAACGCAAGCACATCAAATTTAAATCGCATTTGCCATAAAAATAGACCAACAATAGCTACTATTACTAACGAAAAGATAATCAATATAGGCTCTGCACGTGTAAATGTAGCAAAAATACGACTTTGAAGCACAGCGAATTCAGACGGGGTCATCAAGCGTTGCAATAGATTAGAAAAACTACGGAATAATGTGCCTAAAATAATTCCTATTAATAATACCAAATGTAAATTTTTCTTGAGTCTAGTAAACAAACCTCGATATAAAAATAAAGAGAATAGAATTAATAAAAGTGATTCGAATACAAATTTACCAATAATACCAATATAAGGAATACCTTGTGAATCAATACAAAAGATTACAACTGTTTGAATAAGTACAAATAGTGATTCAAATCCCATAATAGAAGGTGTTAATATTCGATTGTTGGTAACTGTTTGAAAAAGCAGTGTTGATGTCGCAGCCGAAAAAGCGACTAAAATCATAGTTAGCATTACCCACGTTCGATGCTTCAAAATATAGCTAATATTGCCTTTAAGGTTGAAAGTCATAAAACATATTATGCAAACTAGAGCAATAATTAACAATAAAAGAACTCTTTTTTGACACAAAATATGGCGTTTTTGATTAACTAACATGACGTTTTCGACTCAACAATATTAAAAAAATAATAGCGCCAACTACGCCAAGAATAACACTCACGGGGATCTCAAAAGGATAGCAAATTACACGCCCAATAATATCGCAAATTAAAACTAATCCACTACCAAACAAACAGATCCATGGCATGGTTTTACGAACATTGTCTCCAAATAATAAACTAACAATATTTGGTACAATCAATCCTAAAAATGGTAAAACTCCAACAACTACAACGACAATACCGCCAATTAATGCAATAACAATAAGCCCTGTAAACATAACACGACGATAGTTAAGCCCTACATTAATAGAAAAATCACGCCCCAAGCCAACTACAGTAAACTGATCCGCACACCAACAAGCAAGTAATGTCAAACCACCCACCAACCATAATAATTCGTAACGGCCTTTTAAAATAGCTGAAAAATCACCTGATTCCCAACCACCAAGTGATTGTAATAAATCAAAATACATGGCAAAAAATGTAGTAATAGCGCTAATAACTGCACCTAACATAATGCCAATAAGAGGTACCATTATTGCTGACTTTAAAATAATCTTTCGAGAAATCGCCATAAATATCATTGTGCCAATCATAGCAAATAGGCTAGCAACAACCATTTTAGTCATAACACTAGCGCCAGGAGCTAAAACCATCATAACTAATAAGCCAAGACTAGCCGATTGAGTAGTGCCAACTAAAGAGGGTTCAACAAATCGATTTTGTGTTAATAATTGCATAATCAAACCTGCAACACTCATGGCGCTACCAGCTAACAATAAGGCAACAGTTCGAGGAATACGGCTTACAAAAAAAATCTCACGCATATTGCTATCTGACCATAAATCAAATAGTGTCACATGCCCTGCACCAATAAATAAACTTATTGCAGTCATGATCAATAAAATGAACATGCCTGCAATAAAATAAAATGATTTAATCATGTTTTACATTAATGTGCTGGTTCACTTTGCAAAGCGACACCTATTTGATCCATCAAACGACTATAGGTTTGAATACCACCAGCAATATACATGGAAGAAGAATCTAAATAAACGATATGGTTTTGTTGCCATGCCGCAGTTTTTCGGATCAATTCATTGTCAAGTACTTGTTGTGCAGACTGAGCTTCTTTATTACCAATTGCATTATCTCTATCTAACACAAATATCCACTGCGGATTAACACTCAAAATAAATTCAGAGGTAACGGCATTACCATGACGACCAGCTTCTTGGAAAGTGGTTGCAGGCTGAAAACCAAGTACATCAAACACAAAACCAAAACGAGATTTTGAACCATAAGCCGACATTTTACCGCCATTAACCATAATCACAAGTGCTGTGCCAGCCGTAGTTGTCTTAGTTTTCAATTGTTCGATTTTTTGATTAAAATCGGCAATAAGTTTCTTAGCTTCATTTTGTTTATTGAAGATTGAGCCTAATTGTTCTGTTCTTTGAGTTAAACTACTTAAAAAATTATTTGGGTCAATATCTAAAGAAATCGTCGGAGCAATATCATTCAATTTTTTATAAGCATCAGTAGCACGACCTCCAGCAACAATAACATCTGGTTGAATTGAACTTAAAACTTCATAATTTGGTTCAAATAAAGTGCCCACATTAGTGTAGTCTTTGCGTGCATATTTAGATAAGAAAGTTGGATAATGTACATCTGATTGAGGCAATGCTGTCACAGGAATATTTAATGCGTCCATGATATCAAGTGTTGCAGTATTAAAAACAACAACTTTTTTAGGATTTTCAGGCACATCGGTTTTACCTTGAGCATGTTCAATGGTAAGTGTATTTGCAGAGGTTTGCTGTTCTTTTTTATTGTCACATCCAACCAAAACAAGCAAAACAGCAAGCAAAACTAAAAATTTCACTTTGATATATGAATACATTGTAACTCCTAATTATCAACCAATAAAAAACAAAAAAACGATAATTATAATAATTATCATTTACATTAAGATTGTAACCAAAAAATTTGCTCTATTCAATGCACTTTAAATATTTAAAAATTTAATATGTGATAAAAGGTAGATTAAATAGCACTCAAATGGATGGATTAAAAAGCTATCGATTTGTTCGATAGCATAATTAATATTGGTGATTAGGGGTGTTTAGTGGGATCAAGCGATAAATCTTTAAGTTTTCTAGTTAATGTATTTCGCCCCCAGCCTAACAGATGAGAAGCATCTTGTTTGTGACCTCGAGTAAAATTAAGTGCACTTCTTAGTAAGATTCGTTCAACATCATTTATTGCTTCAGTCAAAATTCCTGTTTTACCATCTACTAATGCTTGCTTTGCCCATTGTTCCAGCAATACCTTCCAATCAACTTCTTGTTGAGAAAAGTGGCTTGTAGGCAATGTAGTTTTTTCATTTGCAACAACTGTTTTAGTTGACGATAATTGCAATAATTCTGGCGGTAAGTCCTGAACTATAACTTCTTTATTTGAAGACATTACCGTAACCCAGCGACAAATATTTTCAAGTTGACGAACATTACCTGGCCAATTAAAGCGATATAAAACATTTAAAGCTTCTGAACTGAACACTTTACTTTCTACCCCCAATTCTTTCGCTGTTGTATGTAAAAAATGTTCTGATAGTTTTGGTATATCTTCAATTCGATCGCGTAGTGGTGGTAATAAGATACGAATTACATTTAGACGATGAAAAAGATCTTCTCTAAATTTACCCTCATGAACCCTAGCTTGTAAATCTTGATGAGTAGCTGCAATAATACGGACATCTACTTTGACGGGAGAATAACCGCCAATACGATAAAATTCCCCATCGGCAAGCACCCTTAATAATCTAGTTTGAACATCAAGTGGCATATCACCAATTTCATCGAGGAATAATGTACCACCATTCGCTTGTTCAAACCTCCCGTGCCTAATTTGAGCCGCTCCAGTAAACGCCCCTTTTTCATGTCCAAAAAGTTCTGACTCAATAAGATCTTTAGGGATGGCTGCCATATTTAGTGCAATAAAAGGGGATTGTGAGCGAGGGCTATGGATATGTAATGCTTTTGCAACTAATTCTTTCCCCGTTCCTGATTCACCATTAATCAATACACTAATTGATGATTTGGAAAGCCTACCAATAATACGAAAAACTTCCTGCATTGAAGGTGCTTCACCAATAATGCCGGTCGATGCTTTACTTGTTGTATTATTATTGGTTTTATTACTTTGAGTTTGTGAAATCGCACGTTCAACCAATTGAATAACTTCGTCCACATCAAAAGGTTTAGGAATATAATCATAAGCACCTTTTTGATAGGCATTTACTGCTGCATCTAGATCGGAATGAGCAGTCATAATAATAACTGGCAAATTCGGCATTTGCTCTTTAATATGATGAAGCAATGTCAAACCATCAAGTCCTGGCATTTTGATATCAGAAATTAGTACAGCTGGTTTTTGTACATATGTATTTAATGCATCAATAACTTGCTGACCACTATCAAAACTAACACAGTTAAAATGAGCATTAGTTAATGCTTTTTCTAATACCCATCGAATAGAGCTATCATCATCGACAATCCACACATTCATTTTATTTACCTCACTGCCTAATTGGCAAATAGACAGAAAATTGAGTATGCCCAGGCCAACTATTAAATTCAATTTTACCATGGTGTTGATCAACAATATTATTTGCAATCGAAAGACCAATACCTGTGCCCCCTTCACGACCGCTCACCATAGGATAAAACAAAGTATCTTGTATATGAACAGGCACACCCGGTCCAGTATCTTCAATATCAATACGAGCACACAAACGATAGCGCTGTCCATGTAAAGTAATCTGAAAAGCAGTTCTTGTCCTGATAATAATTGTGCCAGTATTGGATCCGATAGCCTGTAAAGCATTGCGAACAATATTTAAAATTACCTGCTCTATTTGTTCTGAGTCATGAATAAAATCAGGTAGGCTTGGGTCATAATCACGTAGAATCTCAATATTGATTGGTTTTTCCAAACACATTAAAGCACAGATACGTTCTATTGCTTGATGAATACTTTGTTCTTTTTGTTGCAATCGTTGTTGTGGACCTAATAATCTATCTACCAAATTTCGCAGTCTATCTGCTTGTTCAATAATAATTTTTGTATAATCTTGCAATTCATTTTTAGGTAATTCACGTGATAATAATTGAGCGGCACCTCGAAGTCCACCTAGTGGATTTTTAATTTCATGAGCAAGTCCACGTACTAATTCACGAGCAGCACTTTGTTGCGCTTGTTGTAATTGTTCTTGACTAAGACGTTTATGGTTATTTAACGGTACCATTTCAATTAAAATTCTTCCATTGCTTAATAATTGAGCTGTTAACGTTAAAACATGTAATTCATTATTAATAACTAAATTGACTTCATTATCTGTAAAACCTTGATTTTGCTTTAATGCACTAAGCATTAAATCAACATCTAAAGAAAAATATTCCAATAATTCAATAAGATAACTTCCAAATAATTTTTTAGAACTTTGTGCTAATAATTGCTGAGCAGCAATATTGACATAAAGAATATTGAGTTTGGTATCAAGTAATAAAATACTTGTAATCATTGAATTGAGAACAAGATTAGCATCAGATTCATTATCAAATGTCATCGTTGGTTTTCCGTCCTGATTAGAAACCACCGCAAATTAACGGTGGTTTGATAGGTTAAATTACTATACAGCTTATAGGCTATAGTACATTTCAAACTCAACTGGGTGTGGTGTCATACGTACACGATCAACGTCTTGACGTTTTAAATCAATGTATGCATCAATAGTATCGTTAGTAAATACGTTACCACGTGTTAAAAATTCACGATCTGCATCTAATGCATTAAGTGCTTCTTCAAGTGAACCCGCAACTTGAGGAATTAATTTAGACTCTTCTGGTGGTAAGTCATATAAGTTTTTATCCATTGCATCACCAGGGTGAATTTTATTGATAATACCATCTAAACCAGCCATTAACTGCGCAGCAAAAGATAAGTATGGATTACCTGCTGGATCTGGGAAGCGAACTTCAATACGGCGAGCTTTAGGACTAGCTACTACTGGGATACGTATTGACGCAGAACGGTTACGAGCCGAGTAAGCAAGCATAACTGGTGCTTCATATCCCGGGACAAGACGTTTATAAGAGTTAGTTGCAGGATTTGTAAATGCATTAATTGCTTTCGCATGTTTAATAATACCGCCAATATAGAATAATGCCATTTCAGAAAGACCCGCATATTTATCACCAGCAAATAAATTTACGCCATCTTTTGCCAATGATTGGTGACAGTGCATACCAGAACCATTATCACCAAATATTGGTTTTGGCATAAATGTCGCCGTTTTACCATATGCATGTGCTACATTTTGTACAACATATTTATAAATTTGTACTTCATCAGCTTTTTTAGTTAACGTATTAAAACGACAGGCAATTTCATTTTGACCTGCTGTTGCAACTTCATGGTGGTGAGCTTCAACCACTAAGCCAAGTTGCTCCATAATTAAGCACATTTGAGAACGGATATCTTGTGATGAATCAACCGGAGGAAGTGGGAAATAACCACCTTTTATACTTGGACGATGACCTTTATTGCCTTCTTCATATTTAGTACCTGAGTTCCAAGCCGCTTCAATATCATCAATATGTACAAAGCTACCTGACATTGGCGAACCAAAACGAATATCATCAAATAAGAAAAATTCTGGTTCAGGACCGAAAATAACAGTATCAGCAATACCTGATGATTTTAGGAATTCTTCGGCACGTTTAGCAATTGAACGCGGGTCACGATCATACCCTTGTAACGTCGCAGGTTCTAAGACATCACAGCGGAGATTTAATGTCACATCTTCAAAAAAAGGATCGATAACAGCACTTGATGCATCTGGCATTAATACCATATCTGATTCATTAATACCTTTCCAACCTGCAATTGATGAACCGTCAAACATCTTACCATCTTCAAAAAAATCAGCATCAATTTGACTAACAGGAATTGTGACGTGTTGCTCCTTACCTTTTGTATCAGTAAAACGTAAATCAACAAACTTAACATCATTTTCTTTAATTAGTGTTAAAACTTTTTGTGTAGACATGTATCTTCTCCATTGAGGACAAATAATAATTGTTCAGTTTTTAAGGCATTATTACCAAATTGCTATAATGAATGCAAATTTAATGCCAAATTTTTAACGGTGCATTTATGAAGCAAGTGCTATAGATAGTAACATGGAACTTAGTTTTGCACCATAATGGTTAAAATAAGTGCCAATTTGATGCACAAAAAAATCATAATGATTTTAGCGTTATTTTGACTTTAGGAAAACGCTAGATTGTTTACACTTCTATAATTAAAATAATATTCTAAAATTTCATAACGCGTTTTGACGAAAATTACTTCATGCGTTTAACTGTATAATAAATATTAATAAATCATTTATTTTTTCTCTATCTCTTTAATTTTTGAATATTTGCGAGTAATGCCACATCTCCAATAAAGTTCATATTACTCTTTCTGTTTTTCCATTCGTTTGTGGGCATGCAAATTTTGTTAATATTTGATTTATACGATTGTTATCACACGTTTTAGTAAAATGCTAAAGCCGTAGTTTTATTTTATGTAAATTTATTACAGTCATCACTCAAATTAATGTAAATAAATCATTTACTTTCAGTGATATAGAAAATAATCTACATAATGATAAGTTGTTCTGCTATTATATTTGCATTACTTAAATTGACGAATCATAAAGATATGAAAATTCTCTTTGGTGTTCAAGGAACAGGAAATGGCCATGTCAGTCGTTGTCGAACATTAGCTAAAGCACTAAAAAAAGCCGGTGCTGATGTTGATTATATTTTTAGTGGGCGTGATCCTAAAGACTATTTTGATATGCAAGCTTTTGGTGATTATAAGACCTATCGTGGCGTTACCTTTGCCACACTCAATGGTAAAATTAACTTTCATAAAACCGTACAACGAATTCGTGCATTTCGACTTATTAAAGATGTACGTGAACTCGATTTATCAAAGTATGATTGTATTATTAGTGATTTTGAGCCAGTCAGTGCTTGGGCAGCACATCATCAGCAACGTGACTGTTTAGGTATAAGCAATCAGGCTGTATGCCAATATCTTAAACCTAAAGAATATGGATTAGTCGCCAATGTGATTATGAAATATTATGCACCTGTTACTAAACCTATTGGTTTACATTGGTTTCATTTTGGGCATAAGCTATTGCCACCGATGATTGATTCTTTTCATGTCACACACACAGAAGATGGTTGTATTGTGGTTTATTTGCCGTTTGAAGGCATAGATGAAATCATTGATATGTTGAAACAATTTCGAGATCATCAATTTATCTGTTTTCACCCGGATATAAAGCAAGAATCGCAACGAGGTAATATTAATTTTCAACCACTTAGTCGTGATAATTTTACACAAACTTTAGTCAATTGCTCTGGTATTATTTCAAATACGGGCTTTGCACTGATATCTGAAGCATTAATGCTTGGTAAAAAAATTCTTACTAAGCCTGTTTCAGGTCAATTTGAACAAATTTATAATGCTCAATGTTTGCGATCTCTTGATATGGCAACAGTTATGGAAAATTTAAACTGTATCAAGCTTAAGTATTGGCTAAATTTACCTTCGCCAAAACCAATAATTTACCCAGATGTCGCTACAGAGTTGTCTAACTGGATTGTTGCAGGACAAAAGGAGTCGTTACTTTCTTTAAGTAAACGGCTTTGGAGTCAAACTATCTTTCCTGAAAATGTCAATCAAAGAATAAAGTCTTTAGGGTATGTGTAAAGGAACCAATATGATATTAAGTATTATTGTAGCCATGGCTGATAATCGTGTTATCGGCTTAAATAATAAAATGCCTTGGCATTTACCGGCAGATTTGGCGTGGTTTAAAAAAAACACCCTTAATAAACCTGTTATTATGGGAAGAAAAACATTTGAGTCTATTGGTTATCCATTACCAGCTCGTCATAATATTATTATTTCAAAACAAGCACCAAGTGAATCTAATTTAATTCAAAATGTAAGTTGGATTCAATCAATTGAAGCAGCCATATTGTTAGCTCAAAAACAGAATATTGATGAAGCATTTATTATTGGTGGCGGTAATATTTATAAGCAAACATTACCTTTAGCAGATCGACTTTATTTGACGCATATAGATGCGGAACTACCGGGCGATACCCATTTTCCAGATTATTCTCCTGAGCAATGGCAAGTTATTTATCAAGAAAGGCATCAACAGGATGATAAAAATGGCTATTCATATCGATTTGAAATCTTAGAAAGAAAGCTATAAATATTGAACTAATTGCCACTAAAAGGGGGCAATTTAACATATTAATTAACATTAAAAACGTTTAGCTTCAATAATATCAGGTAGTTGTTTTATTTTATTGAGCACTCGATTTAATGAAGCCTGATCAAAAATTTCTATATCTACGTCAATGGTTGCTAATTGTTGCTTTATATCAGAGCGGCTCATTAAACTAATTACATTAACCTTTTCATTAGCCAAAATTGTAGTGACATCTCGCAATAATCCACTTCGATCGTTGGCTGTAATTTGTACAATCATTGTGTAGCTTGAGTGGGTATTGTTATTCCAAACAGCTTGAGTAATCCGTTCGGGAGCATGGTTCTTAAGTTCTTGCAATTGTTCACAATCAGCTCTATGAATCGAGATACCACGTCCTTGAGTTACAAACCCGCCAATTAGATCTCCAGGTATAGGGCGGCAGCAGTTTGCAATGGTATACATTAAGTTACCCACCCCCTCAATAATAATTTCACTGCCTTTTTTGTTGCCGAACTTATTGGTATTTTTAGCTTGAGCGATCGTTTTTTGAGCAATCTGTTTTAATGCTGCTTCATCTTCTTCTTCAGCTGTTAGTTTGTTAAATTGTGTATTGATGAAGTTGACTAATTGGTTAATTCTTACATCACCACTTCCAATACCTGCTAGTACCTCATCAAATGAATGAGCGTTATATTTATTAATTAAGATTTTTTCGATGCTTTTTAAATTAATGTTTAAAGGTTCAAGTTCGCTTTGTAAAATTTGCTCACCTGTGACAATATTTTTATCGCGATCTTGCTTTTTAAACCAAGCTTGAATTTTAGCTCTGGCGCGACTACTGTTAACAAATCCTGTGTTCGGATTTAGCCAATCACGGCTAGGATTTGGCTGTTTTTGGGTAATGACTTCAACTTGATCGCCCATTTTTAAATTATAAGTAAATGGTACAATTCGCCCGCCTACTTTGGCTCCAATACAGCGGTGACCCACATCGCTGTGTATATGATAAGCAAAATCAAGCGAAGTTGATCCCGCTGGCAAGTCAACAACATCGCCTTTAGGCGTAAAAACATAAACGCGGTCATCAAAAATTTGGCTACGAACAGCTTCTTGTATTTCGCCACTTTCCGACATTTCTTGTTGCCATGTTAATAATTTACGCAACCAAGAAATTCGTTGATCATAAGCTGTCATTTTGTCGGTACTGCCTTCTTTATATTTCCAATGTGCAGCAATACCTAATTCAGCTTCATTGTGCATTTGTTTAGTACGAATTTGAATTTCGATTGCTTTATCTTGTGGAGCATAAACAACAGTATGGATCGATTGATAACCATTTGGTTTGGGATTTGCTACATAATCATCAAATTCTTTTGCGATATGTTTATAATGGCTGTGGACAATACCTAATGCATTATAACAATCTTCAATACGATCGCAGATAATACGCACAGCACGAATGTCATATAAATCTTCGAATTGAAGGTGTTTACACTCCATTTTTCGCCATATACTATAAATATGTTTAGGACGACCGTAAACTTCAGCACGAATATGATCTTGATTCATCAAATTTTGTAAATGGCTAACAAATTGTTTGATGTACAATTCACGATCTAATCGTTTTTCTTGCAGTTTTTTGGCAATTAATCGATATTCATCTGGATATAAATAGCGGAAGCAGAAATCTTCTAGCTCCCATTTTAATTGACCTATGCCTAAACGGTTGGCTAAAGGCGCATAGATGTTAAAACATTCTTTAGCTACAAGTATTTGTTCTTCTTGAGGTGCATTAATTAAGTTACGTAAGTAGGTAATGCGTTCTGCCAATTTAATCACTACACTTCTGAAGTCATTTACCATAGCTAGTAGCATTCGGCGAATGCTATCAATTTGTTCAGAAGTAGCACTACCGTTACGAATCGCTCGTAATTGGCGAATTTCTTTCATTCTAACAATGCTAGAAATAATATGAGAAATTTCACGATCAAAATCTTCTGGAATATCTTCTCGGCGAATAATTTTGCTATCAACAAAAGGAAGCAATAAAGCGGCACATAAACTATTAATATCCATATTAAGTGTGGATAGAATTTCGACCATTTCTATCGCATTTTGGAAACAGAAAATTTGCTCTGATGCACCTGCACTGTTTTCAAAACAAAAATCCCAAACTTCTCTAAACTTCTTATAAGATGCAGGATTAGTTAATAACAATTCTTGTTTTACCCATTGTTCTACATCAAATTGAGCCAGACAATAGTGTTCCTCACTATGTTGGTGTGCTCCTCTAATCGATACCATAACTTATGTCCCTGATTTTATTAACAACAACATTGATTCAATGTGTTTGGTTTGCGGAAACATATCTAAAATAGCAACTTGAGCAATTTGATATCCTGCATCGATAAGTTGTTTACTATCTCGTGCTAGCGTAGCAGGATTACACGATATATAAACAATTTTTGAAGGGGCTAATTTTGCGATTTCAATTGTTGCATTAAACGCTCCTGCTCTTGCTGGATCTAATAATACTTTATTATAATTATATTGTGATTGACTCCATATCGAAAATTGTTGAGTATCGTCTAAGTTGCTAGTTAAAAAATTGGTTTCCGCACAAATCTCAGTATTATTTAATATAGTGTTAAATTTTGCTTTTTCAACTAGAGCATCAACACCTTCAACTCCCGTTACAGTTTTACTTAATTTTGCTATAGGTAACGAAAAATTGCCCATTCCGCAAAACAGATCTAAAACCCGATCTGTTGGTTGTAAAGTTAGCCAGTTAAGCGCCTGTTCGATCATCTTTTGATTAATTTTACAATTTACCTGAATAAAATCTAGAGGGCTGAAAGTTAATTTTAAATGATTAATTAAATAAAAATGCTCAGTATTACCGGCAATATGTATTAAATCGTCGCCGTGAAAATAAAGTGAAATATTGTTATTTTCGGCGAATTCTTTTAATAGGTTAACATTATGATTGCTTAGAGGCATAGTGTGCCTTAAAACAAGAATAATACCGCTATCGACCGAAATTAGTTCAACGTGACCCAGTGCTTTTTTCTGTTTTATGTTATTGAGCATGCTTTGTAATGGCGCTAGCAATGAATCTAATTCGTCAACTAATATCGGACAATGTTTGATATTGATTATTTGATTGGATTCTGCTTGGCGGAACCCAATTGCTAATTGGCCTTTAACGATATTAATTGAAAGTCTTGCACGTCGACGATAATGGTAAGATTGATCGGCAATAATTTGCGGTGAATTTTTAACGATATTTGTTAAAGGTTGTCCTGTTTCTTTTTGTAATAGATTTATCAACGCATCATATTTTGCTTGTTGTTGCATCTGTGGTGCAATATGTTGTAGCTCACAACCTCCACATTGTTGATAATATTCACATAGAGGTTTAACGCGGTATTTGCTTTGATTATGATATCTAATGACTTTAGCTTTAGCGTAATTTTTCTTATTTTCAGTTAACTCAATATCAACGGTTTCATCAGGCAAGGCTGATTTTACAAAAATTGTTTTACCTTTATGATTGGTCACGCCTTGCCCAAAAGCATCTAAAGATGAGATAGTTACTGTCAATTTTTGTAGTGTGAACTTTTTTCTTTGTGGAGTATAAAAATTAACCATAGACGTTTTTATTTATGTTAAGCGCTTTAATAAAGCTGTTTTGACATGCAGTGGTACTAAATTTGTTATATCACCGCCATGGTAGGCAACATCTTTTACTATTGTCGATGAAATAAATCCCATTGCAATTGATGGCATTAAAAAAATAGTGTCTAAATCAGATTTTAATGCACAATTCATTTCGGCAATTTGCCTTTCGTATTCAAAATCATGTGTTGTACGAACGCCTCGAACGATAACTGTGGCATTATGGGTTTGTGCAAAATTAGCCATTAAATTGTCAAAGCCAATAACTTCTACATTGAGTAAATGTTCAACTGCTGTTGACGCTAAATTTACGCGTTCTTCTAGAGTAAAGAGTGTTTTTTTATTAGGATTTTCGGCAATAGCGACAATTAATCGAGGAAACAGTAATGAAGCTCGTGTAACAAGATCAATATGACCATTAGTAATGGGGTCAAAAGTACCCGGGAAAATAGCAGTTAAACTTTTGCTTTTCATATTTAATATTATCCATTAGGTATGATAACTGTATCATACCTAATTTTATTTAGGATTGTTAGTTTAACCGTGCAAAATTCTTTTGCTCAATTTACTGGATTTCTAGTAATGTAAATATGAAGAAACTAGATGTTATTAATATACGGACATAATTAAGATAAATAACTTATTAATTTATAAAAAATTGGTAAGCAGTGTGATGTTCATATATTTGTTCTGGTTGTAAAAAGCAGCTTGGTTGTGGCCAGTTAGGATGATTAGGGCTGTCTGGTAAAAATTGGCTTTCTAATGCTATGCCAGCAAAATTTCCATATTCACTATTATGCCGGTTTGGTGTATGTTGTAAAAAGTTACCTGTATAAATCTGTAATGACGGTTTGGTTGTAGTAACATTCATTGTTACTTTCTTATCAGATGAAATGAGCTGAGCGGCTATCACTTTGGTTTTATCTAATAAATAAGCATGATCATAACCACCAGTTATTTGCCTTTCTGCGCTTTCAAGTAGTTTTTCCGATAAAAGTTTTGGTTGACGTAAATCCATATCGTGCATGGCAACACTAACTAAATCCTTATTAGGGATACCATTGGCATTAACTGGCAAATAACAGTTAGCATTTACTTTTAATCTGTGATTAAGTACATCTTTGCTTATTTCGCCATCTAGATTAAAGTAAGCATGATTAGTCAAATTTACTGGCGTAGTTTTTGTAGTAGTTGCATTAAACAATATAATTACTTGATTGTCATCGGTTAGTTTATACGTTACTGTTACATTCAGCTCACCAGGAAAACCTTGATCACCATCAAGTGAAATTAGATGGAAGGTCACTTGCTGATCGGAGCAAGATTGAATTAACCATAATTTTTTATCGAAGCCTAATTTTCCGCCGTGTAACTGATTTACACCTTGATTCGCAGTGAGATAATATTGTTTATTGTCAATATTAATAGTAGCATTGGCAATACGATTAGCATATCGGCCTATTGTAGCACCTAAATAGGCATCCTGTTGTTGGTATTGTTCAAGTGAGCGACAGCCGAGTAGCACTTCACGATTCTGTCCATTAACGGGCAATTCACAGGAGAGCCATGTAGCTCCCCAGTTTGAAAGTTTTATTCGCATTCCTTGTTTATTGCACAGTTCAATAATTTGCGCTATAGGCATATCGCGTGTGCTCCTTCACTTGGTTTACAGACATAAAAATCTTCTTTAATACCGAATTTTTTAGCATAACTATCGCTAACAACGGTTTTAACAGCATCAACTTTATCTTTTGGTACTATTGCCACAACACAACCACCAAAGCCACCGCCTGTCATGCGAACACCGCCTTGTTCACCAATTACACCGTGAATTATTTCAACTAGATAATCAATAGCGGGGACTGTAATTTCAAAATCATCACGCATTGAATTGTGACTCTGTGCCATGAGTTTTGATAATAATTTATAATCACCATCTGTAAGAGCTTGTGCTGCTTTTAGTGTGCGCTCATTTTCAGTGATTACATGATGAGCTCGTTTAAAGACAATTGGATCGAGCGTGTTTTCAATATGTTGTAATTCAGTTAAGGACGCGTCTCTTAAGGCTTTTACCCCAAGAGCTTGAGCTGCTGCTTCACACTGTTTACGTCGAGTATTATATTCACTATCAACTAATCCTCGTTTGATATTTGAATTGATGATAACCACAGCAAAATCTTTAGGAATTGACACTGGTTTAACTTCTAATGAACGACAGTCAATTAATAATGCATGTTGGCTTTGTCCAAGGGCAGATATTAGTTGATCCATGATGCCACAATTGCAACCAACAAATTGGTTTTCGGCCTCTTGACCAATTAGGGCTAACTTGGTGCCATCTAAAGCCAAGTTATAAAGAACTTGGAACATTTTAGCTACGGCAACCTCTAAAGATGCTGATGAACTTAGTCCTACTCCTTGAGGAACGTTTCCTCTAATAGCAAAATCGACGCCATGGATATTATTTGCATATTTTTTTAAGTGTTTTACCATCCCACGTATGTAGTTAGCCCACATATAATCCGGATGTTTTTCAATAGGAGAATCTAAAGAAAATTCATCTTGTTGATTATCATAATCAATCGCAATAACTCGAACAAGATTATCTGAACGTTTGTGACAACTTATTATCGTTTGATAATCGATAGCACAAGGTAAAACAAAACCATCATTATAATCGGTATGCTCGCCAATTAAATTTACACGACCGGGGGCTTGTATCAGTGTATCGGGTTTATAATCAAATTTAGATTCAAATGATTGTGTAGTTGCTTTGATTAATGCGTTCATCTATTTATCCTTTTTGTCTTTATAATGCACATCACTAACGTTACGTAACCTTTCAGCTGCTTGCTCTGGGGTTAAATCACGTTGTACTTCGGCTAACATTTCGTAACCTACCATAAATTTTTTTACTGTGGCGGAACGTAATAAAGGGGGATAAAAATGTGCATGTACTTGCCAATAATCATTTTTATCTTGCATAAATGGCGCACCGTGCCAGCCCATAGAGTATGGGAAAGAGCAATGAAATAAATTATCGTAGCGACTCGTTAATTTTTTGAGCGCAATAGCTAAATCACTTTGTTGTTCGTCATTTAATTCGGTTAATTGTGGAATGTGAATTTTTGGTAATAATAATGTTTCAAATGGCCATATTGCCCAAAAAGGAACAACGGCAAGCCAATACTTAGTTTCTACAACGATTCTCTCACGATTAATAAGTTCCTTTTCAGCATAATCAACCAATAAATTGCGATGATATTTTTCAAAGTAATTAAGCATATTTAGATCTTCGCGCGCAATTTCATTCGGTAAAAAGCTATTTGCCCAAACTTGTCCATGTAGATGAGGGTTAGAGCACCCCATTGCTGATCCTTTGTTTTCAAACACTTGTACCCAAGGATAGTTTTCGCCCAACTCTTGCTGCTGTTCTATCCAAGTTTTAATTACTCCTTCAATTGCAGGTAAATCAAGTTCAGGTAATGTTTTACTGTGATCGGGTGAAAAACAGATAACTCGACTAGTACCTTTTGCGCTTTGCATTTGGAATAAAGGATCGGCGTTTTTTGGTGATTCTGGAGTATTTTCCATTAATGCTGCAAAATCATTAGTAAAAACAAATGTTCCCTTATATTGGGGGTTGATATCTCCTGTTACCCGTTTATTTCCTGGGCACAAAAAGCAAGTTGGATCATAACTTGCTTTTTGTTCTTCGTTTAATACTTCTTGTTGTCCTTGCCATGGGCGTTTTGCCCTATGTGGTGAAACAAGTACCCATTGATTGGTCAATGGGTTGTAACGACGATGAGGATGGTCAACTGGGTTAAAAATATCCATTTTTGCCTCTTCTGTTAATTTTGTATATTTTATAAAATGTATTATTAATCAGGATAGCCTTGAGGGTTATTTGATTGCCAATTCCATGAATCTTTTACCATGTCATCAAGCGTGAGTTTGGTTTTCCAACCTAATATTTGCTCAGCTTTATTAGCATCAGCCCAGAATGCTGGTAAATCACCTGCTCGTCTCGGGGCAAAGTGCCAATTAAGAGGTTTTCCTGATGCTTTTTCAAAAGCTTTAATAACTTGTAATACGCTATAACCAACACCTGAGCCTAAATTGTAAATATGCACACCAGCTTTGTTTTGATCGGTTTTGAGTGCAGCGATATGCCCATCCGCCAAATCAACAACATGTATAAAATCACGAACGCAAGTTCCATCTACTGTTGGATAATCATTACCAAAAACAGCTAATGACTCTCTTTTGCCTACAGCAACTTGGGTAATATAAGGCATAAGATTATTAGGAACACCAAGTGGGTCTTCGCCCATTAATCCACTTGGATGGGCTCCAACAGGATTAAAATAACGTAGTAAAGTTAGTGACCAATCGGGCTCAGCAACGGCTAAGTCCATAATACATTGCTCAACCATTAATTTACTTTTTCCATACGGACTGGTAGGTAAACCTTGTGGTAATGTTTCAACATAAGGAACAGGGGCTAATTCGCCATAGACAGTGGCCGACGAACTAAATACTAACTGTTTAACACCTGCAGCTCGCATTGCTTTCATCAGTACGATACTGCCGTAGACATTGTTTTCATAATATTCTAGCGGTTTGTGAACTGATTCACCGACTGCTTTTAAACCAGCAAAATGGATCACCGCTTTAATGTCATGCTCTGAAAAAATCTTAGTTAATAGTTTTTCATCGCATACATCGCCTTGATAAAAAATGACGGATTGCCCAGTAATTTTTTGTATTCTATCTAGTACTGATGCTTTACTGTTAAACAAATTATCAATAATAATTGGTGTGTAGCCAAATTTAATTAGTTGAACACATGTGTGACTTCCTATATATCCACAACCACCAGTTACTAATATTTTCATAATAAAACCTTCATCTAGTTCAATAATAGTTACAATGAGTGTCTGCTAATCTTCAGACCCTTTACTGTTGTTATGTTTCCACAGATCCCATGGCCCACTCCCTGATAATGTAAAGGATGAAATAAGCGTAAAACTCAATGCGATTAAGCCAAGGATTAAATATGCTCCTTCAAAACCTATTTTAACATACATTAACCCTGCAAAAGTGGACATAAACATGATAGATAATTGTTTTGCAAAACAAAATGCAATTAAGTAAACAGTTGCTGATAAGTGAATAGAGAAGTGTTTAGTAATATATTTAAATGCACCGACAAGTAATAAAGGTGCTTCGAACATATGTAGCGTTTTTAATATCACCACTTCAACTGCTGTACTGGCAAATGCTGAACCTGTAATACGAATAGACATGATAGCACCAGCAATAAGTAATGTATTTTTACTGCCTATTTTCATTACAATCAGAGGAGCAAAAAACATCACAGTGGCATTTAAAAATTCACCAAGTGTTGTTACATAACCAAAAGCTTCACGACCCACTTGTTCGTTAACAAAAAATGATGTAAAAAAGTTTGCAAACTGTTGATCAAATACATCATAAGTACAAGCAACCCCAACTATGTAAAGCATGAAGAACCATGTTTTACGCATACTAAGTAAATCAAGGGCAAGTTTTAGATTGAATGGTTTTGGTTTATTTAATCCCATCTGCTCAACGACTTCAGTCGTCGTGGTTCTTGCAGGATCGGCGATTTTAACTAAAACTAAAAGAATCAATGCAAATCCAGAACATAACCAAAAAACGGCATTGACATCTTTAGAAATCATAATTCCAACAAACGAAGCACATATAGCCCAACCAAAACAGCCAAACATGCGACATCGACCAAATTCAAAACCACTACGTCGACTTATTTTTTCGACAAGTGCTTCAATAGCTGGTGCCCCCCCACTAAATACCATACCAAGATAAAATCCACCAACAATTGCGCCCAAGGTGACATTTAATTTAAGTAATGGCCCTAAAACGAAGATAAAAAATGGACCAAATAGTACAAGAAGAAGTGTGATAACCCAAAGAAGATGTTTTTTTAATCCTAGTTTATCAGAAATTAACCCAAACAAGGGTTGAAAAAAAAGTGCAAATAGTGAAATAAATGAAAAAACGTACCCAGTATTTGCCTCATCAAGTCCGTTCATTTTTAGCCAAACGGGGAAAAAAGGGCAGTATGCTCCCATAATAAAAAAGTACAGAAAGAAGTAGAGACTGAATATCCAATAATTCTTATTACTTAGTGATGACTTTATTTTTTGATTCATAATGAACTTCCTTTGTTAGGTCTTAAATGATCGCTCAATCATTTAAAAAACTTCTGTATGTATATGAACAGGTAAGTTATTTGTTGAGGCGATAATAGCACTAAAATAATTTTGAAAAAGTGATCTAGATAACATTTTATGAAATCGATTACATTTGATGTTAAATTAATTTTTGTTAAAAAGTTTCAGGCAGATATACGTTTCAGTATAAATTTTGTGTTTTATGATGAATAAAAGTACTGATTAATAATCAGTTATTTATTAATAATAAAGTTCAAAAGCAATTACTTGAGATAAAAATAGAATTAAATAAAGAAAATGCAATTAAAAATTGAAATCGATTACATATAACTATTTGTGCTTTATTTAGCCTATTGTAATTGACTATGATTTAAGTAAGCTAAACAATTAACATTTATACTGAAACGTATGTCTACCTGAAACTTTTTTACAAGGAACTTTTTATTAATTAGAATTAGCTTAACTTTTTATTATTAACTTGTTTAATCTCAGTTAGATAGGAAAAATTAGATAATCTAATGATTAATTAACTAGTTTTAATTGATTTTATTCGTTCCTCAAAATCTGACCAATAATAATAACCATCATTATTAACAGAAGCATTTTCCAAATGAAGTTGATAATGTTGTGGTAAATTATTGTCATCAAGTGCTAGCCCGTTATGGAGTTGTTCAAAACTTTGATAAATATATTCGGCTTTAAAAAAGTATTCGCCTGTAGATAGGTGACGAAAACGCTGTAAAGCTACTTTTCCACCAATTGGGGTTATTTCAAATTGATTTGGTAGTTGGTAGTCTTTAAAGTCTAATGCACCCAGTAATGAAGCGATGGTACTATCGTGACCAACAAGTAAATTGACTTTACTATCTCTTAGCATAAGATCGTTTATCATGTTGATAATAAGTGCAGCTGAGTGTTTGGCAAGCGTCTTAGAATGGCAAACTAAATTTATATATTGATTACGAATTGCGCTAATTTGTTGCCACTGCTCTTGGCTAGTCAGTCTACCCCATGCAATTTGTTCTTTTGGAAAGGCTGAATAGTATTGCAATAAGAATGCATCAACAGCTGAAATACCTATCGCAAGTGGTCCGAGGAGTGCTGGTTCTTCATGTTTTTTAAAATAAAGTTCGGATGGAATATCGGCTAAATCGCATTTATATTCAGCATATAATTTTGAATGCTTATAATCCAAAATATCGGAAAGGGTTTCATAAGCTGGTGCTAGGCTTTTAAAAATATTAGCTGCTTTGTCAGCTTCTTCAATATCACGCAATACCGCATTTTTAAACTCAGTTGAATCGTCTTGCAAGCTAGGATCGAAAATCGGATCCATTTTTTCAATGGCATATTTATGATGAATAGGAATATCATACCCAGCAAAGGCACCAGCTGTCATAAATTGAGCGGTCGCGACAGTTCTTTGCAGACTATTAGAATACACGAATAATTCAGTATCATGTTTTGATAATTTTATATTGTGTTTTTCAAGCCAAGTCGATAAATAGCTGCCAAAATAAACTTCTAATATTCCACCACGAGTGGTCAAATAACCATATGGATGATCCCATTTAGGCCATTTAAAGGGAGTAACTTTTTCTAAAAACTGCAAAGTATTTTGCAATGGCGTACGAATACCATGACGGCTAAGTATAACGACTTTATCTAATTGGTAATGGTTATTTTTCATTTTGTGATCCATCCTTGTTTATGTAAATAATCTAAAATAAAATCACGTTGTTCATTATTTATTGTATTTGCAATTTTATCACTCCAACCACCGGTTTTTTGATTAGTACTACGGTTTTGATAGTAATCACCTATTTGGGTATCATATTTTGCTAAAGTTGCATGATCAAGTGGTTGATATTGGTTTTCAAAAAAGAGAAGCTCTTTAGGTAACCTCGGTTTTATTTCTGGATTATGATCGGGGTAACCAAGGCAAAGCCCAAAAAGAGGAAGAACATATTTTGGTAACTCAAGTAATTGGGTTACTTTATCAAGATCATTTCGCAGTCCACCAATATACACAGCACCAAGTCCTAAGGATTCAGCCGCTATTACTGCATTTTGAGCCATAATTGCTGTATCAACACAGCCCAATAATAACTGCTCTGCTTTGCCAAGATTAAGTGTTGGATCTATTTGAAAATGACGATTAAAATCGGCGCAAAATACCCAAAATTCAGGGGGTTGGTTAATATATTTTTGATCACTAGCATAATGAGCTAGTTTTTCGCGTTTTTTAGGATCTGTAATACGAATAATTGTCGAACATTGAATAAAGTTAGAACTAGAAGCCGACTGTGCTGATCGAACTATAGACGTTATTTGTTCTTGAGTTAAACTAGTTGTTTTATAAGCACGAATAGAGCGGTGTCGACAAAGTAGATCGATAGTTTGATTTTGCATAGTGGCTCCTTAGCATAATTATTTGTTTACAAATTGAAGATCCCAAACGCCATGACCTAAATTTTGACCTCGTTTTTCAAATTTAGTAATTGGTCTATCATCAGGTCTCGGAATATAGTCATCGCTTGGTGATAAATTTTCAAAACCTTCAGCTTGGGTTAAAACCTCTAACATATGTTCTGCATAATGTTGCCAATCGGTAGCTAGGTGCAAAATTCCACCTAATTTTAATTTTTGTCGAATTAACTGTACAAATTGGGGTTGAATAATGCGGCGCTTGTTATGTCTTGCTTTATGCCAAGGATCAGGGAAAAAAATTTGTACTTTGTCTAATGTATGATTAGGGATCATATTTTCTAATACTTCAACAGCATCGTGACACATCACTTTTAAGTTTGATAATTGATTTTCTTCAATTGCCATCAAACAAGCACCAACACCGGGTTTGTGTACTTCTATTCCTAAAAAATTCTTATTAGGTGCATTTTTAGCCATTTCAATTAACGAAGCACCCATACCAAATCCAATTTCAAGAACAGTCGGTTTATTAGAGTCAAAAACCATTGGTGAATTTACATCATATTCAATACCAAATACCGGCCATAAACTTATTAATGCCTGTTCTTGACCTTTTGTTAAACGACCTTGCCGCAAAACAAAACTACGAATGGTTCTTTTAGATTTGATATTTTCGTTATCTGAGTTTAATTGTTCGTTCATCACGTTATCTACTTTTGTTGTGGAATTTATTAAAGCCAAAGAATGGCTTGTTAGTTAGTTTACTCGATTTTGAGTTCACAGCAAAAGCATCTTATGGCCAAATTGTTTTATTTAATGATTTATAAAAATATATCAAATATTTTCAATATATTTTTATATTGTAGTTGAGCATAATCGATAAATGATTATATAATTATAGCCCCAAATTAACCGATTACGAATAAAGTAATCATGAATACATGCTTGAGGATTTCTCGTGCCTGATATGAAGCTTTTTGCTGGTAATGCCACACCTGAACTAGCAAAGCGTATAGCTAATCGTCTTTATACTTCTCTTGGTGACATTGTGGTAAGCCGTTTTAGTGATGGTGAAGTTAATGTCCAAATCAATGAAAATGTCCGTGGTGAAGATGTTTTTATTATTCAATCAACTTGTGCTCCTACCAATGACAATTTAATGGAATTATTAGTTATGATCGATGCAATGCGCCGAGCATCTGCTGGTCGTATTACTGCTGTTATTCCTTATTTTGGTTATGCAAGGCAAGATCGTCGAGTTCGTTCGGCTCGTGTACCTATCACTGCTAAAGTTGTTGCTGATTTTCTATCAACTGTTGGTGTCGATAGGGTATTAACCGTTGATCTTCATGCCGAACAAATTCAAGGCTTCTTTGATGTGCCTGTTGATAATGTATTTGGTAGCCCTGTTATTTTAGAAGATATGCTACAACGTGAGTTTGATCGCCCAATTGTTGTTTCCCCTGATATTGGCGGAGTGGTGCGTGCTCGTGCGATAGCTAAACTACTTAATGATACTGATATGGCAATTATTGATAAACGTCGTCAACGTGCCAATGAAGCAGAAGTGATGAATATTATTGGCGATGTTGCTGATAGAGATTGTATCTTAGTTGATGATATGATTGATACTGCAGGAACACTTTGTAAAGCAGCTGATGCTTTAAAAGCGCGAGGTGCCAAAAGAGTATTTGCTTATGCTACCCACCCGATATTTTCAGGTAAAGCAGTAAGTAACATTAAAAACTGTGCTATTGATGAAATTGTTGTTTGTGACACAATTCCATTAACGGCTGAAGTAAAAGCATTGAAAAATGTTCGCCAATTAACATTATCAGGTATGCTTGCTGAAGCAATTCGTCGAATTAGTAACGAAGAATCAATTTCAGCAATGTTCCATCAATAACCTATTTTATCATTGGTATAATGCCCCTTTTTTGGGGCATTTTTATCGATAAAATCTAGTGACAATAAAAATATTATGACAAAGATAAAACTGATTGTAGGACTCGCCAATCCCGGAAATGAATATGCAACAACAAGGCACAATGCAGGTGCGTGGTTTGTTGAGCAATTGGCTGAACGTTATAATAAATCATTAAAAAATGAACAAAAATTTTTTGGTTACACATCACGAATCAACATTTCAGGTCATGATGTACGTTTATTAGTTCCAACTACTTTCATGAATTTAAGTGGTAAAGCTGTTCAAGCTATGGCGACATTTTACCAAATAAAGCCAGAAGAGATCTTAGTTGCACATGATGAACTCGACTTAAATCCCGGAATAGCTAAACTTAAGTTTGGTGGTAGTCATGGTGGGCATAATGGGCTAAAAGATATTGCTAGTAACTTGGGAAATAATTTAAATTTTTATCGGTTAAGAATTGGTATTGGACATCCTGGCGATAAAAATAAAGTTGTTGGTTATGTTCTAAATAAGCCATCTAAACCTGAACAGGAATTAATTGATAAAGCTATTGACGAATCTTTGCGTTGTACAGATATCTTATTGTCTGATGGGATAGACGTTGCTATGAACAAGTTACATGCTTTTAAAGCTTAGTTAAATTATTGAATGTTTCAATAACGTAAAAATCAATAAATATCCACTTTAATAAAAAAAATCCACCTAAAATATTAGGCGGATTTAATTGTCTTAATATTCTCTTTTAAGAGAAAAGATGGGTTACATTACCACCTTTTTCAGCAATTTTTTTCATTACTTCTTTAATTAACCATGTATTCATTGCTGTGGTATCATCAGTATTGCCTGGATAATTCAGTTCTTTCGCTAGATTTTTTCGTGCATCTAAACTGCTATCTATACCTAATAATTTCAATAGATCAACGATAGATGTTTTCCAATTAAGCGTTTCAGGATGCTTTTTAGCTAAATTATCGAGAATAGAGGAAACATCAACATTAGTTGCGGATGCGCTTTGCTCTACTTTATCTTGGACTTTCTCTGAACCACTCGATACTGTATTTTTAACAGATGCGGTGATATTTTCAACTTTATCCTTCACAGCATCAACTGCATTATCTACTGTTGCTTGAGCACTTGGAAATACTTTGGAAAAAATGTTATTTAAAATGTTCATATTACATCTCCTTTAAATTTAAACTGCTTTAAAAAAACTGCTTAACGATATAGATGTAGAAAAGATCACATTCAATATAGCGCTTAGAAGAATGTAATGTCAAAATTATTACACATTAATAGCATTTTCTGTATTACGATAAACTGTTTATCAATATATTAAAAAATTATTTTATATCAAAAAAATGCCCTTAAAAGGGCATTAGAATTTTGACTAATTAATTATAATTGATTAATTTATTTCAATTAGTTAAAAAAAGTTCGAAAAATAGCATACTCAACACCACGAATTTCGGCTAAACCTCGTAAGCGACCTATAGCGGAATAACCTGGATTTGTCTTTTTCTTCAGATCGTCCAACATTTGATGTCCATGATCTGGACGAACAGGGATTGAGCGTTTGATTCCTGCTTTTTTACGTCTCTGTTCTTCTGTAATGAGCGCCTTTATCACGGCATACATGTCAACATCACCAGCTAAATGATCGCCTTCATGAAAAGATAATGGATTTTCTTCTCGAACTGTTGCCCGTAAGTGAATGAAATGAACACGATCAGCAAATTTTTCAGCCATTGTTGCCAAATCATTATCGTTACGAACGCCATAAGATCCTGTACAGAAACAAAAGCCATTATGAATACTGTCAACTGTATCTTTAATCCATTGCATATCTTCGATAGTTGAAACTATACGAGGTAAACCCAAGATAGGTCGAGGAGGATCATCAGGATGTACTGTTAATACCACACCAACTTCTTCTGCAACAGGTACAATAGCTTTTAAAAAATAGGCATAATTTTCACGTAATTTGTTTTTATCAATACCATCATAGGTTGCAAGGTGTGCCCTAAATTGATCAAGAGAATAACCTTCTTCTGCACCAGGTAAGCCAGCGATAATGTTAGCGATAAGCTTATCTTTGTCTGATTGTGTCATTTTTTCAAAATAAGATTTAGCTGAAGCTATATCCTCTTTTGAGTAATCTTTTTCTGCATTGGGTCTTTGTAATATAAAGATATCAAATGCTGCAAACGCTGTTTGGTCAAAACGTAATGCTTTTGAACCATCAGGCAACTCATAAGCTAGATCAGTACGAGTCCAATCTAAAACTGGCATAAAATTGTAACAAACAGTATCAATGCCACAAGCTGCTAAATTTCTAATAGACTGTTTGTAATTTTCAATATGCTGCAAAACGTTTCCTGTATGGTTTTTTATTTCTTCATGGACAGGAATACTTTCTACAACAGACCATGTTAATCCTTTTTCTTCAATAATATTTTTTCGTTTTTGAATTTCTTCAATAGTCCAAACTTCTCCATTGGGAATATGGTGTAAAGCTGTAACAATTCCAGTTGCTCCAGCTTGTTTAATATCATCTAATGATACTGGGTCATTTGGTCCAAACCAACGCATCGTTTGTTCCATATAAATTTCCTTCACGATTTCATTTTGTTTTTCTAAAATAATAAAGATCTATAAACAATGCTGATTATTATCTATTGATTAACAATGTTAACCGGAATTGAGTCAAATAAATAACCATCAAAATTTGGATCTTCGCTATCCGAAACTGCCATTAATGTTTGTTTAACATTTTCTAAATGTTGCCACATAGCATGACGTGCGGCCATTGCATCTTTTACCTGTAACGCTTGTAAAATTTTTTCATGATCATAAAGCCATTTTTTTCGATAACTATAATCAGTAATTCGGCTGTGTAGTTGACCCCACATTTTGCTAGCAGTACGTTTTTGCCACAAATCATTTAACAGACTTTCAAGTATTGAATTCTTGGTCGCTCTTGCTATTGCAATATGAAACATTTCATCTGCACTATAATCATCTAAAATATCTTGTTCTAAAATTTGTCGTTCTTTTTCTAAAATAGCTTTTAACTCAATAATATCTGATTTTACAATTTGCGAAGCGGCAAAAGCGGCAATATTACTTTCAATTAATTGTCTAGCTTGTAATAGTTCAAAAGGGCCAAAATCATCTTCTTCAATTTTTTTATCTGTTTCTGATAATATTTCATTTGGTAAACCAATTATATATACACCAGAACCTTTTTTGACAGTGACTAGATTTTCTAATTCTAGCATAATTAACGCTTCTCTTACTACGGTTCTACTTACATTAAATGCCTCTGCAATATCTCTTTCTGGCGGTAATCGGTCACCAATTTTATAGGTACCACCTTTTAATAGTGATTTAAGTTCATTACCAATTTCTTGATATAGCCGATTAATTGTTAGCATTATTTATAATCCTTATTCTAATTTCGGTCTAATTTGAGTAATTATACGCTAATTATTACAAGTACTATAAGTCAATTATGGGATAAATTGATTTAATTTCATAATTGGCATGCCAATATAGTTTCGTATTATAGATTTTTTTTGAACATCATATATAAAATAAACCAAAAAATGTGATTTATATCGCAAAAAAGAAAAAATTGGGATGAAATGTTTGCCAACAAATGAAAACATGTCTAACCAATAAAGTAATTAAACAGATAATCACGGTGAATAAAATGTTAAATTTATTAAATCTTCCTAAATCAATCCAACATAGACCTTTATATGATCGGCAAAAAATAACCTCACGAATTGTTCATTTGGGATTCGGTGCTTTTCACCGTGCTCATCAAGCGTTATTGACCGATCGTTTACTTAACAAGGGAAGCTGTGACTGGGGTATTTGTGAAGTTAATATTGTTGGTGGTGAAGAATTAATTAATGAAATTCGTAAACAAGACCATTTGTATACTGTGTTAGAAAAAGGTGCAACATCAAAAGAAGCATTTATTATTGGTAGCGTAAAAGAATCATTATTAACACCAACAGATGGCATAGATGCAATTTTAGAAAAGATGACGGATCCAGTAATTGAAATTGTTTCATTAACAGTAACAGAAAAAGGATATTGCATGTTACCTAGTGGAGCTGGATTAGATTTGAATAATGCATTAATTAAAACTGACTTAGCAAATCCAACAAAGCCTATGTCTGCCCCAGGTGTTATTGTTGAGGCGCTTTATAGAAGAATGCAACGAGGGTTAAAATCCTTTACTGCTTTATCATGCGATAATATTCCTGAAAATGGATTGGTCTTAAAAAAAGCAATATTAGGATTAGCTAACGCTCGAGATCCACAATTAGCAAATTGGATTGAGTCTAATACAACATTCCCATGCACTATGGTTGACCGTATTGTCCCTGCCGCAACATCCGAAACATTAACTGAAATAGAAGATACATTAGGCGGTATGTTTGATCCATGTGGTATTGCTTGTGAACCTTTTATTCAGTGGGTTATAGAAGATAATTTTGTCACTAACCGCCCTAATTGGAATGAAGTCGGTGCTGAATTTGTGGATAATGTTGTTCCATATGAAGAAATGAAACTTCGTATGCTAAACGGTAGCCATTCTTTTTTAGCCTACCTAGGCTATTTGGCCGGTTACGAGCACATTAATGATTGCATGAATGATGTTAATTATAAAAAAGCAACTTTAACATTGATGATACAACAACAAGCACCAACACTTCACGTCCCTAGTCATGTTAATTTGCAACAATATGCAAACAAACTTATCGAACGTTTTAGTAATCCATCATTAAAACATAAAACATGGCAGATTGCGATGGATGGTACTCAAAAATTGCCTCAAAGAATGCTCGATTCAATCCGTTGGCATATCAAAAATGGTTCAGATTTTTCATTGCTAGCTTTAGGGGTTGCGAGTTGGATGCGCTATATTGGCGGCATCGATGATAATAACCAGCCAATAGATTTACGAGATCCAATGAGTGAGCAACTACAAACTATTGTTAAAACGAGCAACGATGGCGTTGAACGAGTGAATGCTCTATTACGTCTAGAGGCTGTCTTTGGTTTAGATTTGCCGAACAATGCATTATTTAAAGAAAAGGTAACAATACATTACCTTTCTTTAATGGAATATGGGGCAAAACAAACTGTCAGCAATTTATCAAACTAAAGGCGGATTAAATATAATGAAAAACTTTTTGTTACAAACCAAAGTCGCGCAAAGACTCTATTTTGATTATGCGGCAGATCAATTTTTACCAAAATAGATTATAATCAATAAAATTTTTTGTAATTTAATCCAGATTTAGCTTGCTGGTGATCACTATAAATAGAGAATACTTAGTACCGCAGGTATAACTGAATAAAATTAAATTTTATTTTGCCCCCACATAATTTAACTGACGCCATGACTCATAAACAACAACGGCTACAGAATTAGATAAATTTATACTACGACTAGTAGCTAGCATAGGAATGCGAATTTTTTTATCTTGAGGTAATGCATCAAGTATGGTTTTAGGTAAGCCACGGGTTTCTGGTCCAAACATTAAGAAGTCATTTTGCTGGTAATTGACTTCACTATGCGGCTTTTGCCCTTTTGTGGTTAAAGCATAAACTTGGGTTAACAGGTCAATTTGATTGGCATCTAGAAAATGGTTGAGATTTTTATAACGTTTTACATCAACAAATTCTTGATAATCAAGCCCTGCTCGTCTTAATTTTTTGTTATCCCAGAAAAAGCCCATTGGTTCAATAATATGTAAATTGAAACCAGTGTTAGCACAAAGGCGGATAATATTTCCTGTATTAGCAGGAATTTCGGGTTCAAATAAAACGATGTTTAAGGCTGAATTTGACACAACTTTTCTCATTTATTATTTATTGATGTTTATGAATTGGCAATATTATCACAATTCTAAGTCCACCAAGATGACTTTTTTCTGCTTTTACAGTACCGTGATCGCGTATGATGGCATTAGCTACAATAGCGAGCCCTAATCCAGTTCCGCCAGATTCACGATCTCGAGCTTCGCTTGTACGATAAAAAGGTCTAAAAATTTGTTCTAGTTCACTTTCAGCAACTCCTGGACCATCATCATCAATTGTAATTGTTAGCTTTTGTTGTTGTGCTACAAAATTAATATCGATCTGTTTATTTGAATAGCGAAATGCGTTGCGTATAACGTTTTCAAGTGCGCTACACAAAGCAATTGGATAGCATAATATAGTATGGTTAGTTGGAAAATTTGTAACGACCAACGTTTTACCTATTTGTTCTGCTTCAAAAGTGGCATTATCAAGCACCTGTTTAAATAGAATATTAATTTTATTAGCCTCACGAATTTCATTATTGTCATATTGTTGCCTTGCCAATGACAATAAGTCACCAATCATAGAATCTAATTTCATCGCTTCATTATTAATACGTATAACTTCACTGCTTTCTCCTTGTTTGCGCCGCAATAGTGATGTAGCAAGCTGCAAACGAGTCAAAGGAGTGCGTAATTCATGAGAAATATCTGAAAACAAACGCTGCTGTACTTTTTGCATTCGTTTAAGCTCTCTTAGCATATGGTTAAAACTAGCCCCCGTTGCTTTATATTCAGACGATCCTATTTGTTCTAGCTCAGGCCACTCTTGTAAATTTCCTTTTGCGACCTGATCAGCTGCTTTTTTTAGTCCGCGAGCTGGTTTTGCAATACTCCAAGATAACCATAGTAAAAAAGGAGAACTTGCCAGCATGGTCAAAGTTAATAGTAAAAAAGGATGATCAAATATAAAGTTGACTAATTGAGATTGAATATCTGTAGTTTGTTGTAGGATATATAATTGATATTCAGCATTAGCATAATGAATGAGAAAAGGTCCTATAATTTCTTGAGAATCATAGATTTTTTTTGCAGGATCTTTGACATCATGGGATTTTTCACTAAAGTTTTTGATTAAAGCAATATTTTTTGTTTCAGCTGTAATGATTTGCCCATTAGGAGTAACAATAAATAAAAATTGACCTGGTTTTTGATGACTATCCATAACAACAATAAAACGCATCCACCACCGAAAACTATCTTTTGGTACATTAATAAGATCATTTTCAATCTGATGTGCAAGCATATTACCAGCTTGTTTATCTTTGTTTGCTAAATAGGTTAAATTTCGAGAGTCAAGACTCGGCAAAACCATTATTAACATTAGGAAAAAAGCTATAGTCAATAAAAATATTGTGAAAATTCTGATTGTTAGCTTGTCAAAAAACCACATATTATGTTATCTGATTTTTCATTATAATGTTATTCGTGTAACAAATTGTTATTTTGATCAATAACAAATAAGTAACCTTTTGAACGTAATGTTTTAATCCAAGGTAAACCATCACTCCTAGGAGGAAGTTTTTTGCGTAAATTAGATACATGTACATCAATCGATCGAGCAAGTGGAATAAATTCTTTACCTAAAACAGATTCACTTAGTGTTTCACGTGTAATTATTTTGCCTGCATTTTCAAGAAATGTAAGCAACACTTGAAACTCAGTACCTGTTAAGTCAATATACTTATTATCAAAAAAAACAGATTGTTGTTTTCGATTTACATTGAGTTTATCAACTGTATATTGAATTGGTTTTTCAAATCCATAGTTAGCTATATTATCCCAATAGGTTCTACGTAAAAGTGCATTAATTCGGGCAATAAGCTCTCTATCATTAAATGGTTTTATAATGTAATCATCAGCACCGAGTTCAAGTCCAATCACTTTATCATATTCATCATCTTTGGCTGTTAAAAGAATAACAGGTACAGTAAATTTACCTCTAAGCTGAGATAATAATCTAAATCCATTCATCTCAGGCATCATAATATCAAGTAAAATGAGATCTATTGTTTTATCAAATTTGTCTAAAGCCTGAATTCCATTATTTGCTATTTCAACTTGATACCCTTCTAACTCAAGCAGCTCTCGTAATAATAAGGTAATTTCCTGATCATCATCCACTACAAGTAATTTGCTGCTCATTGCAATCCTCTTTATCTAATTCACTCTTGATATTATTTCAATAACAAATATAGTTTTTATCCTAAAAAACTCATTATATGTAAAATTTACTAATAATATAGTAAATTATTGTTAAGTTTTATATAGAAAATATTTTTACGTTACTAAAACCTTGGTCAATTAAATAAAGCGCTTGTAACTTACTCATTACGCCACGATCACAATATAGCAAATATTGCTTTGATTGTTCCAAACGCCCAAATTGCGTTGCTAACTTATAAAATGGAATATGCTTAACTTCAATATCGCTCAATATAAGTGGGTTATCTTCCTGCTCTTCTGAAGAACGAATATCAATAACTATGTGCTCGGCACTTAGAGTTGTGACAGTTTCAACATGAGCAATTTTTGTATCAGTTTGTTTTGCTATCTCACGAATATCAATATTTTCAGCCTCGGCAACTGCTTTATCCAAAATCGTGAAATTAAAATTCATTTCCTCTGCTTCAATTTTTTCTTTCACGGCTTTAACCGTTGGGCTTTTAGATATTACGCCACAAAATTCTGGCATTGTTTTAGCTATATCTTCAGTACCAATTTGACGCGCAATATTGATAATGGTTTCTTTGTCATGTGTGATTAAAGGACGTAAAACTAATGTATCACTGGCATTATCAATTAAACGTAAATTGGTAAGTGTTTGGCTTGATACTTGCCCCAATGCTTCTCCAGTAACAAGAGCTTCCACTTTATAGCGTTGCGCAATTTTTGATGCCGCACGAATCATCATCCGTTTTAGAATAACTCCCATTTGCCCATCATCAATTTTTTCAAGAATTTCACCAACAACATCTGAAAAATCAATAGCAATGAAACGCACTTTATGCGAACTACCAAAACGTTCCCATAGGTAATGAGCCATATGTTTAACGCCAATTTCGTGAGTTTTTCCGCCAAGATTAAAGAAACAATAATGCACTCGGCTTCCGCGTCGCATTAGCATATAACTTGATACACCAGAATCAAAACCACCCGATATAAGCGAAAGAACATCTTCTTGTGTACCAGTTGGAAAACCGCCAATGCCAGCATGTCGACCTTTTACCAGCAGTAACTTTTCTTTGTCGATTTCAAGATGAACGGTGATTTCTGGATGAGTTAATTTAACCTTAGCCGAAGACACATGTTGATTAAGCCCACCACCAACATAACGTTCAACATCAATTGAAGTAAATTCATGTTTACCTCGACGCTTCACGCGTACACAAAACGTTTTGTTTTCAATTAATGGAGCATAATAATCCAATGCTTTTTCAAAAATATCATGCATATCAACAAAAGTGATTTCATCAACGGCTAAAATATGATGTATACCGGGGATCCGCGTTAATAACTCAAGTATCTTAGCTTCACTATTTTCAACTTTTGTACGAACTTCAATAAAATCCCAATGACGAATAACTGCAACATCTTCAATATGATGCTTTAAAATATTACGAATGTTACTTGTTAGTATTTTAATAAATCGTAAACGAACAGAATCACTTTTGATGGTAATTTCGGGAAAGAGCTTAACAATAAATTTCATAAAATCAATGCGAACTATTATAAAAATGCATCATTATACTTGTTTTACTCAAAAACTCACAATTGATTATGATAAATATATCTAATGACTGTTTTAATTTATTGCTTGATATAAAATTAGTGAATACACAATAATACATCATCTACAGATAAAATAAGTATTTTTACTACCTGAAAAGTATAAATGCTTAAAATATATCAATCATATCTTAAATTTTACTTGCTTGTTGGACTGTCTTTCGCTAATATCTCGCATCAATAAATTCTGTTGTATAACATATAAATTGACAGGTTGAAATGTACGAATTTTTAATTATAAGCTATTTAATTATCGCGGTTATAATAGTTGCGTTAGTTTTAATACAACGAGGTAAAGGGGCTGACATGGGTTCATCATTTGGCGCTGGTGCATCCGCAACTTTATTTGGCTCTTCAGGTAGTGGGAATTTTTTAACTCGCGCTACCACTTTATTAGGTATTCTGTTTTTTGTAATAAGCATTTTACTTTCAAATTTAGGTAGCAAACCACGAATAGCTTCATCTAGCGAATTTGAGAATATTGAAGATACTGTACCAGTAACAACACAGCTGAATGAAGGTAATACCGCACCTACTACAGCTCCAATTACTCAACCTGTACAGCAAAATTCAACTTCAGATATACCTGAATAACAACGGCGCCGTGGTGGTGAAATTGGTAGACACGCTATCTTGAGGGGGTAGTGCTCTAAGAGCATGCGGGTTCAAGTCCCGCCCACGGCACCAAATCAATAAACAGTAACATTCTTTTAAACACAACAATCATAAGTCTTGAAGACCATTTCATTATCCTCTAAGTATTAGTAAGTTAAATTCGTTCAAAAAAATTCAAATTTAATATATATGGTTAGCTGTAGGAAAACGCCGAGTTGTTTACACCTCATGATAAAAATAATCCTCTAAAAACTCATAAGGCGTTTTCCCCCGAACTCACTTTATGAGTTTGATCTTCGCCAAAATATTAGACAGTGCTCGCCTCTATCATTTTATTGTTTTGATAATATTGTTGTTCATATTGTTCAGGCGATATCCAGCCGTTGGCTGAATGACGACGGATACGATTATAATCGATAATCACCGACAGATATAACCCAGTAAGTAATATCGATTACCCATATGATGTTGGGCTTATCAGGGTTAAATTGCCTATCTAACGTATTGGGGTGCGATATGATGATGGATATCAGTATCTATGTTATGCTTGAATTTACGTGCTACTTTACTATGCAATTTTAAACTGCGTAATCCCCATTGTTGCAAAACACGGCTAACTGTTCTTTCTGAAACTGGATAGCTTGCATCTCTAACATCATGAAGCAGGCTTGGTACACCCAAACGTGCCTTATGGTACCAATACTACTTTTTGATATACTCGCTGAGTTTAATGGATTTGTTGGGTCTTTTTAGCTAGGCTAAATAACCCGATGTACTGACACCAATTAATTGACACACCTTGATTATAGGATAGGCAGTTAAATAATTTTTAATAAATGAGACTTCTGTCCACTTTTTTGGCGAGAATCAGTTTAATAGTATTATAAAGGTGAATAAATCGCTTAATATTGGTTGATTATGCCACATCTGGATTAAAAGTTCGTATCACTTCTTTCATTTTTCCCATTAGTTCGTGGGGGGATGGTCTCTTGAGTTTTGATTGATACGATGGTTATCATTCTTTTTAATAAATAGATTTCGCTAATTCTCAATTAATCACCAAACGGTATAGACTCCTGAATATTTTTTACAAAAAATATAATTTTAAAAGTGAACAGTTCTGTAAATAGCCCATAGTGATTACAAAGTTTACGTAGAAATTTTGTTGCCTGCTTTTTAGGCTTTATGTTCAACGAAAATCATATTATTCAATACTCATAAGGTCTTCCGGTGTTATAAATGGAATACCCAAAATGGATGTTTGGTATTGACATATAGCAGTTCGCCTAGATAGCTCTTGTTATAGTCCTTAATTTGTCGCCTTAATTTATCTTTAATTAATTTATTAACTTTAACTAAATATTTAATTCCATGACTGATGGTTTTATAAAACGCATTTTTACTAGTTAAAGGGGTAAATAAATTCAATCATGTTTTCTTTAATACGTTATAAATAGTCGAACCACTGACCATAAAAAGTTTAGCTAAACCGGTAACGATTATTTTTTTATGATATAAACGCCATATATATTTCTTGTACGTGATACGGCGTTAGTTTTGTATTTTTATATATATTCATTACAATAGTTTCTTGAATTACTGTAATCAAAGTGAGTCATTCCTATACCTCTTAAAATAAAACAGCTCACTATAGAGTAATTTTTCAATTATTGGCACTATATTTCATTACACATTATCGCTATAATCACTCCTTATATTGAAGAAACTAGGTAATTATACAAGTATGGACTTTATAACACTCGAAATTCTACCTTTTGTAAAAAATCATCTTTTACTTTCCTTAGGTTGGGTTGTACTGTTTATTGCAATCATTGTACTAACCATCAAATGTAAACTGTCTAAAGTTAAAATTATCAATAATGCTCAAGCAATCCATATGATTAATAAGCAAGATGCAGTTATTATTGATACTCGCTCTGCTGATAGTTTTAAAAAAGGGCATATAACAGATTCTCACAATATTTTGCCTACCGATATTAAAAATGCAAGTGCAAAAACAATTGAAAAATTTAAAGAAAATATTGTTATTTTAATTGATGAGAATGGTTTATCATCAACGAATATAGGTGAAATACTTGTCAAACAAGGTTTTTCAAATGTCTTTGTATTAAAAGACGGCATTGCTGGATGGAACGGCGAGAATTTACCATTAGTTAGAAAATAATATTATAAAAAATAAGGTTTTATCATGACAGAACAAAACAATACACAACAACCAGAAACACAGTTTGCTATTCAACGTATTTATACTAAAGATGTTTCATTTGAAACTAACAATGTTCCAGAAATTTTTACTAAACAATGGCAACCAGAGTTGAATCTTGAATTAAATTCATCTTCGCAAGTTTTAAGCGAAAATGTATATGAAGTTGCACTTCGTGTCACTGTAACAGTAAAACAACAAAACGAAGTTGTATATATCTGTGAAGTTACTCAAGCTGGTATTTTCTCACTTGTCGGATTTGATGAAGGCCAAATTCAACATTGTGTTGGTGCTTATTGCCCAAATATTTTGTTCCCTTATGCTCGTGAAGTAATTTCAAGTTTAGTGAATAAAGGTACATTCCCACAAGTGAATTTAGAACCAGTAAATTTTGAAGCATTATTTATGAACTATATTCAGCAACAACAAGCTGAAGCTGAATCAAAAGAAACACTACAATAGTCATTGTATTGCAATTAACTGATAATAAATTTATTAGATGATTATGAAAAAAGATGCTGCAGTAACAGTAATTGGCGCTGGATCTTATGGAACCTCTTTAGCTATTTTACTGGCAAGAAATGGTCACTCAACTTTATTATGGGGGCACAATCCTGATAAAATGACCATTTTGCAGCATGATAGGCAAAATAAACAGTTTCTACCGAATATTCCTTTCCCAGATCTGTTACAAATTGAAACTGATTTAAAAACGGCAGTTTCAGCAGCACCAATTTTACTTATTGTAGTACCAAGTCACGCTTTTGCTTGCATTTTGACTCAAATTAAACCTTTTTTAAACCAAGATACAAAAATTGTCTGGGCTACAAAAGGCCTTGAAGTTGATACTGGTCGATTATTACAAGATGTTGCGAAAGAGATTTTGGGCGATAAGATTCCATTAGCGGTCATTTCTGGCCCAACTTTTGCTAAAGAAGTTGCATCTGGATTACCAACAGCGGTAACTGTAGCGTCAACTGATGAGCATTTTTTGAATCAACTGCAAACTTTGTTTCATTGTAGCAAAAGCTTCCGTGTCTATAGCAGCACAGATTTTATTGGAGTACAACTTGGTGGTGCAATCAAAAATGTTATCGCTATTGGTGCTGGATTATCTGATGGTCTTGGCTTTGGAGCCAATGCCAGAACAGCATTAATTACACGTGGACTTGCTGAAATGATGCGTTTAGGTGCAGTGTTAGGTGCAGATCCAGCAACCTTTATGGGAATGGCAGGACTAGGTGATTTGGTTTTAACTTGTACCGATGATCAATCCCGCAATCGCCGTTTTGGAATGTTACTTGGCCAAAATAAATCCATTCAAGAAGCTCAAGATGCTATTGGCCAAGTTGTTGAAGGGCGCAACAATACAAAAGAAGTCTGGTTATTAGCCCAAAAATATCATGTAGATATGCCAATCACTGAACAAATTTACCAAGTTCTTTATGAGCATAAAGACCCAAAACAGGCAGCGATGGCATTACTTAGACGTTCACAAAAAGAAGAATTAAAAAGCTAGTTTTTACACTCAACCACCTATTTATCTGAAACTTTTTGACAAAAAATCATACGAACTTGATGTCTAAGTATTACAAAAACGTACCAATTCCTTTTTCTTTTGCTTTAAGATAGATATCATAGCCAATATACACGTCTAATACGGCTGTACCAACAGTTTTAAACAGCGTGACTTGCTGATCATTTAGACGGCATTGGGTTGGATCTATCACTAAATCTCCTAACTCTAAAAAATCATCTTCTGATACCAATTTTTGTTTAATTGTATCAATAATATCACCTGCTTCAGCAAATACGCCTTCTTTAGTATCAACTACCCGAATATTAGCCTTTTCAACTACACATTCAGGAATTTCATGCATTAATGGTGTATAAGCACCTACACCATTAATGTGCGTGCCAAGTTTTACTTTTTCGCCATTAAATGTCACAACTTTTGACGTTGTAACCGAAGTAATGATATCGGCTTGGCTAATGTCTTCATCCAAATTTTTTGAAAAATAAAGATTAGTAGAAAAATGAGCAAAACGATGTTTCATCTCTTCTGTAAATTGTTTCGCTTTTTGTGTATCAATATCAAAAATAGCGACGTCAGTAAGCGAACGAACAGTTAACATTGCCTCTAATTGAGATACTGATTGCCCACCTGTACCTATCAACACAGCTCGACTAGCATTTTTACGAGCTAGCAAATCGGTTGCAGCACCTTGAACGGCTCCCGTACGAAGCTGAGTGACAAAAGTGCCATCTAACATAGCACAGACTTCACCTGTTTGCGGATCTAACATTAAAACTTGAGCCGGTACTGATGGTTTACCCAATTTAGGATTGTCAGGAAATACCGAAACTATTTTTATACCCACAATATCGCTACCTTTAATATGTGCGGGCATAAACAAACATTGCCCCTTTTGCATATCAAAATTTATTCGTAACGGCACATCACTGTTTCCTTGACTATAGATTTTCAAAGCTTGTTTATCTGCAGCTATCGCATCTTTCATAGTATAAAATCTTTCAATATCATTGGCCGTTAAAATGAGCATATTAATTCCTTATTGATTTTCTATGTTTATTTAGATTTTTAGTATCTATTATCTATTTTTTTAATCAAGATTCATTGTCAATTAAACCATAAAAAGCTGTCTTATATAACAAAAATTAAGAAAAAACACAGTTCTTGTTTATTCTGTATATTTTCACTATTATTACGCCGTGTAATTTTTCACGGTAATTGAGAAATCAGATGTTATTTAAAATATTAAAATTTTTCTTAAAGATTTTATTCCAAGTTAAAATTAATGGTGATCTAGAAAATTTAAAACAAGACAGAATTATTATTACACCTAACCATGTATCTTTCCTTGATGGTATTTTAATTGGTGTGTTTTTGCCAGTAAGAACGGTCTTTGCTATTTATCCTAGCTATATTAATCATTGGTTAGTCCGTTTAGCAAAACGCTATGTTGATTTTGTGCCAATGGATCCACTTAGTCCAATGGCAATAAAGCGATTAGTTAGAGAAGTTGAAAAAGGTAGGCCGATAGTGATATTTCCTGAAGGAAGAATTACTGTAACAGGCTCATTAATGAAAATTTATGATGGCGCTGCTTTTGTTGCTGCTCGTTCTCAGTCCGCAATTGTACCAGTGTGGATCGAGGGCGCTGAATTTACATTAACTAGTCGTTTAAAAGGATTATTTAAACGTCGTTTATTTCCTAAAATAACCATTCATGTACTTAAACCGACATCTATAAAAATGCCTGATGCGCTTAAATCTAATGAAAAACGTTATATTGCAGGTGAAAAACTTCATCAAATTATGATGAATGCACGCATGGCAAGTCGTCCAAAGTTAACTCTATTTGAAGCACTATTGGAAGCACAAGTCCGCTATGGTGTAAAATCAAGAATGGTGCAAGACCCTACAACTAACGAAGCATCTTATCGTAATTTGTTAAAACAAATTATAGGGGTTAGCCGTATTATTGCTAAAATCACTAAGAATAAAGAGCGTGTAGGAGTTTTATTACCTAATGCAACCATTACTGTTGCGACAATTTTCGGTCTATCAGTTAAAAATCGAATTCCTGCTATGCTAAATTATACCGCCGGAACCAAAGGTCTTACTTGTGCAGTTAAAGCTGCTGAAATTAAAATTATTATTACTTCGCGCAAATTTATTAAAAAGGGAAAATTAGATTATCTTCTTGAAGAAATAAAAAATGTTAAATGGTGTTTCCTTGAAGATCTACGTAATAGTTTAAATTTTAAAGATAAACTTTATGTCGCAGTTCATCAATATATTCCTCGTTTAGTTAAATGCCCCCAATCAAGTGATGACGAAGCACTAGTACTATTCACCTCGGGCTCAGAGGGTAATCCTAAAGGTGTTGTCCATAGCCATGCTAGCTTACTTGCAAATGTTGAACAAATTCGAACCGTTATTGATCCAACGCCAGCCGATCGATTTATGTCAGCACTACCATTATTCCATGCTTTTGGTATTACAGCAGGATTATTTCTACCACTATTTTCTGGTAGTCGTACATTTTTATATCCAAATCCATTACATTATCGGATGGTACCTGAAATTATTTATGATCAAGATTGTACGGTTTTATTTGGTACGCCAACTTTCTTAGCAAACTATGCCATTTACGCACACCCATATGATTTTATGCGTTTACGCTATGTTGTTGCTGGAGCAGAAAAATTATCAGACATAGTGCGTGAACAGTGGAGAGACAAATATGGTATACGTATTTTAGAAGGTTATGGCGTTACTGAGTGTGCGCCAGCTGTGGCTCTGAATGTTCCTATGGCGTTTAAAACAGGTACAGTAGGTCGATTATTGCCAGGCATGGCATCAAGATTAATTCACATTCCTGGCATTAGCGATGGAGGTCAATTGCAAGTTAAAGGACCTAATGTGATGAAAGGCTATTTACGGGTGGAAAATCCGGGCAAACTTGAAGAACCAGTAGCAGTTGATGAAAATGGACAAGCCGAAAAAGGTTGGTATGATACCGGCGATATCGTTGCTATTGATAGTGAGGGATTTGTAACAATTAAAGGACGTTTAAAACGATTTGCCAAAATTGCTGGAGAAATGGTTTCATTAGAAAGTGTAGAATCCTTAGCAAAAAAAATCGATTCTGATGCAATGCACGGCGCAACAGTTAAAGCCGATGCGAATAAAGGTGAAGCAATTGTTTTATTTACTACCTCGACAAATTTAAATCGAGAGCAGCTTAATCAGGCATCTCAAGAATTGGGCATTCCAGCACTAGCTATTCCTCGTGATATTCGTATAGTAAAAGAGTTACCGCTACTAGGTACGGGGAAAATTGATTTTATTACCTTACGAAAAATGGCTGACGAATAAGCCAGAGGCTGCTACATGAAGCAACATTCACTGTTAAACAAAGGCATGGTTACAACCATGCTGGCACAATTCTTTTCAGCATTTGCCGATAACGCAATCTTTTTTGCTATCTTAGCTTTCATAAAAAATTTACATTATCCAGCATGGAGTCAATCGGTATTACAGATTAGTTTTGTAGTTCCGTTTATCATTCTTTGCCCTTTTGTTGGTCAAATTGCTGACAGCATATCAAAAGGTAAGGCAATGATGATTTCAAATAGTATAAAATTACTGGGCGCTAGTTGTATCTGTTTAAACATTAATCCTTTTGTAGGCTATTTTTTAATTGGAGTAGGCGCTGCAGCATACTCCCCTGCTAAATATGGAATTTTAGGTGAACTTACTACAGGTGATAATTTGGTTAAAGCAAATGGGTTAATAGAAGCATCAACTATTGCAGCTATTTTACTTGGTTCACTAGCAGGTGGTCATATTGCCGATTTTAATGTAGGTGTTTCCTTACTTGCTTGCGTATTAATGTATGGACTGGCACTTATTACTAACTTTTTTATTCCTAAATTACCTGCTGTACGACAGAATATTTCATGGCAATTTATAGGCATGCTAAAAAATTTTGTTAATATAATTAAAATTATCTTCACCAATAAGCAGAACGCATTTGCATTTTTAGGTACTAGTTTGTTTTGGGGAGCTGGAATTACTTTACGTTTGCTGTTAATTAGCTGGGTTCCTGATGTATTAAACATTCATGACAATGCAACGCCAACAAACCTTTATGCAGTAGTTGCTATCGGCATTGTTATTGGTGCAGGCCTAGCTAGTACATTTATTTCAATTAACAACACTTTACGTTGTATTCCTGCTGGTATAATGATGGGCATAGCGGTAATTGCCTTCACTTTGCAAAGCAACATAATTTTGTCTTATATTTTACTCATTGTTATCGGAGCATTAGGTGGCTTCTTTTTGGTACCATTAAATGCTTTTATTCAAAAAACTGGTAAAGATTTAGTTGGTGCCGGCGGTGTTATTTCGGTACAAAACCTAAGTGAATACTCAGCGATGATGATAATGTTAGGGCTTTATACGTTAGCCGTTACTTTAAATTTATCGGTTACTGCTATCGGTTTTTGTTTTGGGAGTTTATTTGCTTTAGTTATATTTTTATTATGGTTAGGATTAAAAAATAATGAATCACATTAATCTATCAGCAATGCTAACAGAAAATCGTAATCCAAATAGCGAAAAAATAGATAACTGTTCAACATTAGAAATGCTACAAATTATCAATAATGAAGATAAAAAAGTCGCATTGGCTATTGAAAAAGAATTACCCAATATCGCAAAAGCCGTTGATGCAATTAGTTTGACATTGTCAAATCAAGGTAGACTAATCTATATAGGGGCTGGCACTTCAGGCCGACTAGGTATTTTAGATGCAAGTGAATGTCCACCAACTTACGGCACATCACCAGAACAAGTTATTGGCTTAATTGCTGGAGGCAAAACAGCTATTTTTAAGGCAATTGAAAACGCCGAAGATAACCCAGAATTGGCAATTACTGACTTAAAAAACATTAATTTTAACTCAAATGATGTTTTAGTTGGCATTGCAGCTAGTGGACGCACACCTTATGTAATAGGTGCTATGCAATATGCTAAATCAATTGGAGCAATAGTGATCAGCTTATGCTGTAACCCATCAGCACCAATGATTAATTTAGCCAATATTGCTATTACACCAATTGTTGGTGCAGAAGTAATTACAGGATCCTCCAGAATGAAAGCAGGTACAGCACAAAAATTAGTCCTCAACATGTTAACTACTGCTAGCATGATAAAAATCGGCAAAGTCTATAGTAATTTAATGGTTGACGTACAAGCTACCAACGCCAAACTTGTTGAACGACAGATATCCATTGTTATGCAGGCTACCGATTGCAGCCGAGAAAAAGCCATTGCCGCATTAACCGAAAGTAATAAGCATTGTAAAACTGCTATTTTGATGATTCTTTCAAGTTTAAATGCAGAGCAAGCCAGACTGAAACTAAAAAAAGAAAATGGTTTTATTCGTCAAATACTATAACATAAACTAATTTTACTATTAATAAATAATAGAAAATTTGAGTTTTTTATCAAAACGTGATAGCTACATGGTTAACTACTTATTTTTCTCTATAAAATAACAAGATAATTTTATTTTACATACTTTATATTATGCAATTAATATAAAAATTAGGAGGTCGTTATATGGTTGGAATTATCCTAGCAACTCATGGTGAGTTTGCGGAAGGTATTCTACAATCAGGATCAATGATATTTGGAGAACAAGAAAATGTTAAAGCTGTTACCTTGCATCCAAGTGATAGTCCTGAAAGTTTAAAAGAACGAATGCTTGAAGCGATTGCAACATTTGCTAATCAAGAACAAATCCTGTTTTTAGTAGATTTATGGGGAGGAACACCATTTAATCAGGCTAACAATTTATGTGGTGAACATAGTAATTGGGCTATTGTTGCTGGTTTAAATTTACCAATGTTAATTGAAGCCTATTCTTCTCGTTTTTCAATGGAAACGGCGAAAGAAATTGCTGCCGCAATTATTGAACCAAGCAAAGAAGGTGTTCGAACAACAGTCGAAATACCAACACAATCTTCTGTTTCTACTAAAAACGCAAATACTATCCCCGATGGAACAGTACTTGGAGATGGTAAAATGAAAATCGTGTTAGCTCGTGTTGACTCACGTCTATTACATGGGCAAGTGGCAACAGCATGGACAAAATCAACCAATCCTAACCGTATTATTGTTGTTTCTGATTCGGTTGCAAAAGATGAATTAAGAAAAAAACTCATCCAAGAAGCAGCACCTCCTGGTGTAAAAGCAAATGTTGTTCCAGTTAAAAAAATTATTGAAGTTTCACGCGATCCTCGTTTTGGTAATACCAAAGCGCTACTTCTATTTGAAAATCCAAAAGATGTGCTACGAACCATAGAGGGCGGTGTCAATATCAATGAACTTAATATTGGTTCGATGGCCCATTCCGTAGGAAAGGTTATGGTTAATAAAGTGCTGTCAATGAATGCTGATGATGTTAATACATTTGAAAAATTAAAAGCAAAAAATGTGAAATTTGATGTTCGCAAAGTGCCTAATGACTCTAGCAGTAATATGGACGAATTATTGAAAAAAGCGAAAGAAGAATTGGCGCAACAAAAGAATTAGTTTATTTAAGGGGTTATATTATGACATTGTCGATTATTACTATCATTTTAGTGATAGTTATTGCCTTTCTAGCTGGTATGGAAGGTATTTTAGATCAGTTTCAATTCCACCAACCTTTAGTGGCTTGTTCTTTAATTGGACTTGTAACAGGTAATTTAGAAGCTGGTGTTGTATTGGGCGGTTCGTTGCAAATGATTGCACTCGGTTGGGCCAATATCGGGGCGGCAGTAGCGCCTGATGCAGCTTTAGCATCGGTTGCTTCATCAATTATTTTAGTATTAGGCGGCCAAGGTATAGCTGGCGTATCTACTGCTATAGCTGTTGCTATTCCACTTGCAGTTGCAGGGCTATTCTTAACCATGATTGTACGAACTATTGCTGTTCCATTAGTACACCTGATGGATGCGGCAGCGGAAGAAGGCAATATTCATAAAATTGAATGGTTACAAATTTTAGGTATCTGTTTACAAGGTTTACGTATCGCAATCCCAGCTGCTGCGTTACTCTTTATTCCTGCTGAAGTTGTTAGAAGTACATTAGAAGCAATGCCAGAATGGCTAACAACAGGAATGGCTATTGGTGGTGGAATGGTCGTTGCTGTTGGTTATGCAATGGTAATCAATATGATGGCAAACCGCGAAGTATGGCCATTTTTTATTATTGGTTTTGTCGTTGCAGCGATATCACAATTAACACTGATTGCACTTGGCGCTTTAGGTATAGCATTAGCACTAATTTACCTCAATCTTTCAGAACGTGGTAATTCATCCAATGGTGGTAGCAAAGGTGACCCACTTGATGATATTTTAAATGATTACTAGAAACTTGGAGAAGAAAATGACTGATAGAATCCAATTAAACAAAAAAGATCGTTTAGCGGTTGCTTGGCGTTCAACCTTCCTCCAAGGGTCTTGGAACTATGAACGTATGCAAAATGGTGGATGGGTCTATTCAATGATCCCTGCTATCAAAAAATTATATACCACCAAAGAGGCTCGCTCTGCAGCTCTTAAGCGTCACCTAGAATTTTTTAATACTCACCCCTATTTAGCTTCTCCAGTACTTGGGGTAACTCTTGCACTTGAAGAGGAACGGGCTAATGGAGCTGCTGTTGATGACGTAGCAATTCAAGGGGTAAAAGTTGGGATGATGGGACCACTAGCGGGTGTGGGTGATCCTGTATTTTGGTTTACCGTACGTCCAATGCTCGGCGCTCTTGGTGCTTCACTTGCACTAAGCGGTAATATTATGGGACCAATTTTATTCTTCTTATTATGGAATATTATTCGTTGGGGATTCATGTGGTATACCCAAGAATTTGGTTACCGTACAGGCTCTAAAATAACCGATAATTTATCAGGCGGATTACTACAAAAAATCACCAAAGGAGCTTCTATTTTAGGGATGTTTGTACTGGCAGCCTTAGTACAAAGATGGGTATCAATAAAATTTAAACCAGTCGTATCTAGCGTCAAGCTAGACAATGGTGCTTTTATTGATTGGAATACATTACCAGCAGGTGCTGAAGGCATTCAACAAGCATTAATTCAAATGCAAAGCGGATTATCACTGACTCAACAAAAGGTAACCACCTTACAAAATAACTTAGATCAATTAATACCTGGACTTGTCCCCTTACTATTGACTTTCTTTTGCATGTGGTTACTTCGTAAAAAAGTATCACCAATCCTAATTATTTTGGGATTATTTATAGTAGGTATTGTTGGCCATGTAATCGGTCTTTTCTAAACATATAGCTATGCCTATATATATTTAGAAAGTATGATATTTTAAAATAACGCCAACTTTCTATTTAATATTACATTAACCTTTTCATCACACCATGTGATGAAAAGGTATCATTAATCATTCGAACTTTGCATGGATATAGGGTAGATGGTTCAATCATTAAATACTAAAATTGATTTAACAATGAAAGCAACCGCATTTACAGGCTTATCTGAATACGGCAATATAATAATTGGTGACAAAGCCTTCGAGTTTTATCATCAACACGATCCACGCAAATATATCCAAATACCATGGAATGAAATTGATTATGTGATTGCTTCTGTATTATTAGGTGGTAGATGGATCCCTCGTTATTCTATACAAACAAAAAAAAATGGCACATTCACCTTTGCATCTAAAGAGCCCAAGAAGGTATTAAAAGCCATTCGAGTTTATGTTGACGGGCAAAAAATGGTACGCTCACTTGGCTTTTTTGATGTTTTAAAGAGAGCTTTCTTTCACAAAAAGAACAAAAAATAAAAATCACTATTTTATTATATTTATCGATTTCCACTTAAATTAAATAAATTATAGTTAGTATCATTTTTTCCACTCTTTTTTAAGTTAGTTTAAGTCAATCAATATAACACCGCTTCATCAACAAACAGTCATTGCACTTTTTGCTAGAAAGAGTATAATTCTGGGGCTTTGATTTGTCCGTGTTGGGCAGGAAAAAGATTATTTTTTAATTTAAGAGGATGTTATGGTAACTATTCGTTTAGCTCGTGGTGGCTCTAAAAAGCGCCCTTTTTATCAAGTAGTTGTCACTGATAGCCGTAACCCACGTGATGGCCGTTTTATTGAGCGCGTTGGCTTTTTTAATCCAATTGCACAAGGTAAAGCAGAAGAATTACGTTTAGATCTTGATCGCGTAAATCATTGGGTTGGTTTAGGTGCAACTGTTTCTGATCGTGTTAATGCACTAATTAAACAAGCACAAAAAGCTGCTTAATTTAGTAATTGATAATCACTGTAATGATGAATACTGAGAATCTTATTGTTGTTGGTAAACTTGGTTCAAGCTACGGCATTCGCGGATGGCTCAGAATTTTTTCGTTTACAGAATTCCCAGATAGCATTTTTGATTACACTCCTTGGTATATCCAGCGTGCTGGGCAATGGCAAGAGGTAATTGTAGAGAGTTTTAAACCGCATAATCATGATATGATTGTAAAACTTGAAGGCATTGATGATCGTGATCAAGCCATTGCATTAACCAATATTGAAGTGTTTGTTGATGCAGAAAAATTACCAGCACTTAGCAATGGTGATTTTTACTGGAAAGATCTCATTGGGTGCCGAGTTAAAACAGTTAATAACTATGATTTAGGACTGGTAACTGATTTGATGGAAACCGGATCTAACGATGTATTAGTGGTTAAAGCAAATCTAAAAGATGCATTTGGAGCAACAGAACGTTTAATCCCTTTTGTTGATAATCAATTTATAAAACAAGTTGATTTAACAACAAAAATGATTGTGGTCGATTGGGATCCTGCTTTTTAATTGGTAAGGTAAAACTATGTGGATTGGCGTAATTAGCCTTTTTCCAGAAATGTTTCAAGCTATTACCTGTTATGGCGTAACTGGTCGAGCCGTTAAAAACGGGCTGTTAACAGTAGAATATTGGAACCCTCGCGATTTTGCGCATGATAAGCATAAAACTGTCGATGATAGGCCTTATGGTGGTGGTCCCGGCATGTTAATGATGGTTCAACCACTTAAAGATGCAATTCATGCGGCAAAAACAGTGTCAGGTAACAATACAAAAGTAATCTATCTTTCTCCACAAGGGCGCAAATTAGACCAACAAGGTGTTTGTGAATTGTCACAAAATCAAAATTTAATTTTGATTTGTGGACGATACGAAGGTATAGATGAACGCGTTATTCAAACCGAAATTGACGAAGAATGGTCAATTGGGGACTACGTGTTAAGTGGTGGTGAAATACCTGCGATGACCATGATTGATGCATTAGCAAGGTTTATTCCTGGCGTGCTAAATCACCAATCATCGGCAAAAGAAGACTCTTTTGCTAATGGTTTACTTGACTGTCCACACTATACTCGTCCTGAGGTGTTAGATGGAATGGCGGTACCTGACGTATTAATGTCTGGTCACCATGAAGCGATTCGTCGCTGGCGATTAAAACAATCACTAGGACGAACTTGGTTAAGAAGAGAAGATCTTCTTGCAAATCTAGCTCTGACTGATGAAGAGCAATGTTTACTCGCTGAATTCCAACAAGAATATAGTGACAAACTAAGCAATTAATATTTCAGTATAACTAGTAAGAGATAATATTATGAAAAATGCAATTATTCAGCAATTAGAACAAGAACAAATGAAAAAAGACATCCCGTCTTTTCGCCCTGGTGACACGGTTGAAGTAAAAGTATGGGTTGTTGAAGGTAACAAAAAACGTCTTCAGGCTTATGAAGGTGTTGTTATTGGCATTCGTAATCGTGGTTTGCACTCTGCATTTACCGTACGTAAGATTTCGAATGGTGAAGGTGTTGAACGAGTATTCCAAACTCACTCACCAATTGTTGATTCAATTACTGTGAAACGTCGTGGTCAAGTACGTCAAGCTAAACTTTACTACTTACGCGAACTTCGTGGTAAAGCAGCTCGTATCAAAGAGCGCCTTAACTAAATTTTATTGGTTTAATTGTCTAAAACCAATTAAAAAATATCAGATTAAACATGGTCACCTTTTTGGTGACCGTTTTTGTATCTAACAAAAATCATTCCCTAGCAACTAATAATGTTAACAAAATTAAAGGGAATTTAATTGTTATTCTTTGAAAGGTAACACTATGCATGACTATCTTGTTAATATCCTTGCCACAACTGTAAAGCTATTTGCATTAATGACACCTCCTGCTGTTTTAAGTGCATTTTTAAGTGGCACAAAACAATACGACGAACAGCTTAGACGCAAAACAGCACTCAAAACATCCTGTGCCGTATTTATCATCGGTATAGTGCTATTCTTTTTTGGTAATACCATGTTTAGTGTCTTTGGTTTTACTCTTGATGCATTCCGAATTGGTTCTGGAGCGTTGCTATTTATCACTGCAGTGTCACTAATGAATGATTCTCCAGAAAAGAACAAAATTAACAGTGATGACGATATCAGTGTTGTACCCCTTGCAATTCCACTTTGTATGGGACCCGCTTCCATTGGTACTATCATTGTTATGGGAACAAGCTCCGTAGGCTTTGCAGCCAATATGATTGGCGCTGTTTCTTTATTCATTGCATCTTCAGGAATTTATGCAATGCTATTATGTGCAAAAAGTATTGCTAAAGTATTAAAAAACACAGGTATTGCTATCTTATCAAAACTTACTGGGTTACTAATATCAGCTATTGCTGCGCAAGTCGTTTTTACGGGTGTATCAGCTTTTCTAAAATAACTTGTATCAGAAAGGATTTCATCAAGATTATACCAAGCAAACGCACTTAACTTAGTGCCTTAAAATAAAGATAAATCACAAATAGTAAAAACATTAATAATCTGATTTTAAAAATTAAATGTAATCACCTAAACCGATTTATTAGGTGATTACAAACAAATTAATAGGTCAATAAAATTAATCTAACGTTTTTATTATTAAAGAATTTCGTTTCTTATAGAAAAAGTAAGAAACCAAAATAATTATTACTAAAACAACTTCTGATAATAAAATAAAATGCCCTGACTCCCCAAACCAAACACCAATAATAATCACAATATTAACAATAATAGAAACCCCTGCCAGCCAAGGAAATAATGGCGATTTGAACTTTACCATCTCTTTGGGATATTTACCGTTATTTACTCCCTTACGGAACTGATATTGACACCAAGCAATAATAATCCATGCAAAACATCCCACTTGCCCTGTTCCCGCTACTAAATAAATATACAATTTTTCAGCGGCAATATATTTCGAAAATAGTGAAACTAGCGCAATAATAGCAATAAATAAAATACCTTTTGTGGGCACTCCACGCTTATTTACGTCTGAAAAATATTGAGGTGCGAGTTTATCTTGAGCCATAGACCACAGCATTCTTGAACTGGCATAAATTGCAGAATTAGCCGCCGATATTGCCGCACAAAAAATAACAAAAAGCATTAAATACGAAGCTATTGAAATTCCTGCTTTATTAAATACCCACACAAATGGGCTAATTTCAGAATGAACCGTTCCATATGGATAAACAAGGGCTAAAACAGCAATAGCCAGAACATAAAATAGAATAATGCGAAAAGCAACACCAGTAATAATTTTGGGTAACACAGACTGTGGAGATTGCGCCTCACCAGCTGCACTACCAATTAATTCGACGCCCTGAAAGGAATAGGTCACGATAGTCATACAAACAAATATGGCTAAAAAACCATTAGGAAACCACCCTTTTTCGGTTTTAAATGTTGGTAAAATATGCGTTTGGGTATACTGGTGATTAAGTAAATAAATCCCCACCCCAATAAATGCAATAATCGCAAGAACCTTAATAGTTGAAAACCAATACTCACTTTCTCCAAATGCACGAACAGAGGTTAAATGCACTGAAGTAAGAACAATTAGAATTAATAGACTAAAAAGATAAATAGGAATCGAAGGGAAGGTTTGGTGAGCAATCATTGAAGCAGCAGTTAAATCTGCCGCCATAGACAGTACCCAACTAAGCCAATACAACCAACCGATGGTATAACTCCAAATCGGATTGGGTATAAACATCAACGCATAGTGTTGAAATGAACCTGCATGAGGGAATGCACAAGAAAGTTCACCTAAACATAACATAGTTGAAAGCATTATGCTTCCTGCCATTAAATAAGCAATAATTGTTCCTAACGGACCAACTGTGCTAAGTGGAGCTGCAATACCAATAAATAATCCAGTACCAATTGATCCACCTAATGAAATCATCAATAAATGACGATTTTTTAGGTTTTTCTTTAAATTACTACTGGGATAAGGGTTTTCTTGTGATTCAGATGTTGTCATATAAACCGCCTAGTAATTAATAAAAACTGCTGGTTACCCAGCAGTTAACACAAATTAATAAATAAACCGTTTTTCTACACCATTAGTTTGACAAGCCATTAGTAAAGCAGTGTAATCAAGCTCAAATCCAATAACATCGCCAACACGAAGTGTTTGAGTAACATCTTCAATATCAACCAAGGTATGATCACTGGTTTGACCCAATACAGTAATATCATCATTGATGGGTATACAGCTTTCTGCTGGCACATCTTGACGTCCAAAGGCAAGAAGTGCTCGTTTGCGTGTACCGCTATCAACAAAGGTTTTACTGTTTAAAAAAGCATCTACACCTAATTCACCAACAGGAACTGTTGGTTTACTATTGAGTTCAATGATTTGCGCATATAATTTGTAAATATTACTACATGCTTTATCAACGGGTTTATTTGAATGATGAAACTCGTCAAGATATTTCATATCCACATATTCAATACCAAACTCGTGTAAACCACCAATTCTCAAATGATTTAATCCTTCTGGCCAAATACCTTTATCCAATAAGTGGTAACTGGTACAATTACCGGCCGATAAATACTTTATTTTAATATTACAAACTTGCTCTACTTTACGCGCTATTTTTAAAAAGTCTACTCCATTTTTAACTGTAGGTAGTACAGTACCATAGCAATTAAAATTGGTGCCGAGCCCATAGAGCTCAACACCGGGTAAAGAAAGAATAAGTTTAACCGTATCAATGATTTCATCAATATGTTCAAACCAAATACCTTCGCGTAAATCCCCCATATCAACCATTAATAAAACTTGATGTACTTTTTGTTGTTTAACGGCTTCATCAGAAAGTGTCTGAATTACTGCTTTTTCGCTGTTTAAGCTAATATCAGCATATCTAACAACATCACTAATTTCACTTAAACAAGGGCTCCGTAATAAGCAGGTTTTACAATTTAAAGCATCTTTTAATTTCTTTAAATTGTATGTTCTTGATTCAGCAATCACATCAATACCGCCTTCAAGTACTGCTTTGGCCGTTTCAACACAACCATCAAAAACTTTATTAACAGCCATAACCTCAATACCGTGTTTAGCTAATAGATCTTTTTCAACACGAGCATTATTTCTTAATTTGCGTAAATCAATTTCTAATATAGGTTTGTACATAATTTTACTCCTCTATATATTTTACTACTGCAAACGGTTACGTTTTTGGGCTCGATAATAAATCCATTCAGCTAAACCAATGGCAAGTACTGCACCACCAACAATTTTAGCAATATATTCGACATACCCCCCCATATCTATTTGCGCAGGTGGAATAAACACTAATACCACAGCAAATAGAGTAGATAAGAAACCAAGTGCTGGTAACACAATTGGCAACACCTTACCCGGAATTTTAAAACTACGAGCAACATCTGGTTGAGTAATACGTAAACGATAATATGCAATAAACATCACTAAGTACGGAATAAAGTAACAAATTGTCGTTAACGCTGTTAACATCCAATATGCTGCTGCAATACTTGGCGACACAAAAGTTGAAAAACAAAGTACTGTAACAATAATAGCTTGAATAATTAACGCAAAGGCTGGTGTTTTATATACTGGATGTAAACGACCGATGCGTTCTCCAAGCAAATTATCTTCTTTTGATGCTTCTTGTAGCATATAAATCGGACCAACTAACCATGAGTTTATTTGTCCTAACGCACCAAAAAACAAACAAATTGCCATTACTGGTAATAACCAAGGCATATGCAATTCTTTAGCTGCGGCTTCCATTGCTTGCATAACACCCGCTACGATATCAGTATCCGCTGCTGGCAATAAAGTATTAATAGCCCATGTTCCGACCATATAAATACCAACAATTACCACTGCAGAAACCAACATTGCTTTTGGAAAGTCTCGTTGTGGATCTCGTGTACGCCCTGCAATCATTGGAGCCACCTCAAGACCAGCAAATGCGAACATCATGCTAGATAGAAAAACAATAGTATCCCAACTACTTAAATCAGGTAACCAATCACTAACATGACTATAGCTTGTAGCCATAGGATGCCCTGTGAATAACCATACAACAGCTAATAGCACAATAATAGCGGCTGGAATAAATACACCAAGCCATGCACTCACACTATTAATAATTTTAGTCCATTGCATCCCTTTAATATTCATCAGTGTTAAAATCCAGAATACCACCATAGAGCCAACACCAATAAATACTTGATTTTGAGCTAACTCAGCGCTAAACATATACCCAATTGCAGTAAAACCAAATTGCAACATTAACGGGAAGAAAAGGACGCAAGAGAACAAAAAGCAAACAACAACTATCCAACCGATACGTTTACCAAATGCTTCTTTTACCCAAACAAAAATTCCACCATCTTTTGGCCAACCTGTTGAAAGTTCGCCACAAACCATAGCTAATGGGAAGAAAAGACAAAATGCAGCAAGTAACCAAAGTACCATTGCTGACGCCCCATAAGGAGCAACATTAGGAATTTGACGCAAACTTAGTATTGCAATGACATTCATAAAAACAATGTCTTTAATACCAAGTAAACTTGAATCTTTAGAATCACTCATAATAACCTCACTTTATCATATCTGGAGCATCAAATGCTCCAGATATTGATGATTAATATATGTCGTATCCAACCATATCTTCGTAAGTGTCCTCACGGCGAATCAATCTATCCTTGCCTTCTTTATCTATCATTACAACAGAAGTACGAGGACGATTGTTATAAACAGTTTGGCTTTCGATGGTATAAGCACCAGCATCAAGGAAAGCAACAATATCACCGATTTGAGTGTCTTTTGGCATTAAGAATTCTTCACCTTTAACACCGACATGGAAATAGTCACCACCATCACATAAAGGACCTGCCAATTTGATGTATTCATCATGTGTTTCATTGATTTTTGAAGCATTATAAACATAGAAGAACCAATCAAAATGTTGACTATCAGATAGCACACTATAACCAGCATCAACAAATTTCCACTCAACATGCTCTTCAATATTGCCATCTAAATCATAATTGGTTTTACGTTTTTCACAGGCAACTTCAGTTACAAGCACACCTGCTGAGCCTGTTACTTTACGGCCTGGCTCAATACAGATTTCAACATCAGTGCGCCATTTGTGTACTTCACTAATAACAGCATCAGCAAAATCTTTTGCAGTAATACCTGCATACATATTATCTTCTAATGGATTACCATTTTCTTCATCATATTTATAAGGAACAGGGATCCCCCCACCTACGTTGATTAAATCAAATTTAATACCAAGCACTTCTTCTAAGCGACGTGATTCATCAACTAAAACTTTCGTAGCTTTAGCAAAAGGCTCTGATTCTGGAACCTGATCACCAACGTGCATATGTAAACCGCGTAAATGAACATATGGCATTTCTAAAATACGACGACATGTTTCTTCTGCTTGTTCTAAATCGATACCTGATTTAGCATGATAAGCAGTGACTAATTCTGCGTGAGTTGCTGACGGAACATTTGGTTCAACACGCACACAAACATTTGCTACCTTTTTCAAACGTCTTGAAATCTCATCAATAATATCAAGCTCATATAAGCTATCTACGTTGATAATATACAGATCATTTTGGATAGCAAACTCTAAATCCACTGGTTTTTTAACAACACCATTAAATACAATTTGGCTACCAGGGAAACCGATATCTAAACATTTACGCACTTCAAACATTGAGTTCGCTTCGGCATAAATTCCTGCATCTTTAATCGCTTTAAGAACGCCCATTACTGAACAAGTTTTTGATGCATAGAAAATTTTTGTTTTTGGATGAGCTTTAAATGCCTCTTTAATTTCTTGCACATTACGATCAATCTCCTTTTCAGAAAACACATAAAAAGGCGTTGGATATTTTTTGGCTAACTCTTCTAAATTAACACCATCAAAACAAAGTTTGCCACTTTCAGCGCTAAAACGACGATCTTTAGTTACAAGATCAGTACGTAATTTGTTATAATTTGACATAATTTTGTCGGACATATAGCCTCCAGTTAATGATTACATAAAAAATAAGTAAAATGGTTTCTCACTTGTTGTGCAATCAGCATGCCAACTTTAAAAACAAAAATAATCAATATATTAATAAACAAAGCGCAAGTAAAAATTTAGTCATTTAGTATAAAATCCATTTTTATGACAAAAATTTGTCATTTTTATATGATAATTAACAGGCGTTTAAATTAAACAAAGCTAAATATAACAAATCACCCTAGTTCAAAAGGCACGAATATCATGACAATCGACCCTGAATTATTACAATCATTGGAAATATTTAAACATTTTTTTGATTTAATCCATCAACCAATGGCGATTATTGATAAAGAAGGCAAATATGTTTATTACAATCAGGAAAGTGCTGAACTTGATGGTTACCCTATAGAACAAGCTATAGGAAAACCAATGCTTAAAGTTTATCCCAAGATGCGAAAAGAAGACAGCACGATGTTGCAAGCCCTACAACATGGGAAAGAATATCAAAACAATTACCAAAGCTATTATAACCATGTAGGTAAACTTGTAGATTATATGCACACAACAGTTCCTCTTTATAATAAAAATCAAAAAATTATCGGCGCAATAGAAATAGGTCGAAATTTATCTACTGTTAGGCAATTACAAGACCAAGTATTCAAGCTCAATAGCAAGTTATATCAAAATAAAGAACAACCATTACCAGAAATTGTTTTTGTATCAAAAACAATGCAAGAGGTTATCGATCAAACTAACATCTTGGGAGCAAATGATGTTCCTGTATTAATAGTTGGCGAAACAGGAACAGGTAAAGAGCTATTTGCTCGTTTAATCCACCAAACAAGCCAACGCCGTGACAAAGCATTTATCTCGCTCAACTGTAGTGCACTACCAACCACACTGATTGAAAGCACCCTATTTGGTACGGTCAAAGGCGCATTTACGGGTGCTGAAAACCGACAAGGTTATTTAGAACTGGCTAACGGAGGCACATTATTCCTTGATGAATTAAATGCTATGCCTCTTGAAATGCAAAGTAAATTATTACGATTCTTACAAGAAAAAACCTACTGGCAATTAGGTGGTAATAAAGAAATGCATTCAGATGTTCGTATTGTTGCTGCCATGAATGAACCACCTACAGAACTATTAAAAACAGGAAAAATGAGAAGTGATCTGTTTTTTCGCTTAAACGTTGGTTTAATAAAACTCCCCGCTTTACGCGACAGAACAGAAGATATTCCGGTGTTAGCACGCTATTTTATTGATAAACATAAAAACGACGTCAATGTTGTAATTAGCGGTATCAGTGAATATGCACTACAACAATTAATATCAGCTCCTTGGCCCGGTAATGTCCGTATGCTTGAAAATACAATTGTCAGAAGTATGGTATTACAAAACGAACCGGGTGAATTACAGAATATTGTCCTTGATGAAGATCTATTCGATCTTAATAGTTCATCTTCTCAAAACGATGATATCAATAAACCAGAAAATTTACCTATCAACACATCTACTGATGGAAACAACTTAATTGAACAAGTTGAAAACTATGAACGACAACTTATCATTAACGCATTAAATCAAGCCAACGGCAAAATTATAACGGCGGCAAAACTATTAAACATTTCACGCACAACGTTACAATACAAAGTAAAAAAATACCATATTCAAATGGGCGTAATTAATTAAACGATCGAGCACAAGCAAATGCACTACTCCATGCCCATTGAAAATTATAGCCACCTAACCAGCCTGACACATCGACAACCTCACCAATAAAATAGAGGTTGGGGTGTGTTTTAACTGCCATAGTTTTGGAAGACAACGCATCAGTACTTATACCACCAAGAGTCACCTCCGCAGTACGATAACCCTCAGTCCCATTTGGAGTAATATGCCAATGTGTTAAAGCATTATACAAGTCTTGCTGTTGTTTGGGATTAATTTGCTTAACTATTATATCGTTTATCAAATTGAGCTGTATTAACACCTCAACAAGCCTTTTAGGTAAAACCTGTGCTAAACAATTTTTTATAGTTTGATTACGATTCTGCTCTAATAATGGTTTAAACGATGATTCGAATGTGAAATCAGGTAATAAATTAATAGTAATTGACTCTCCAGCCTGCCAATAGCTTGATATTTGCAAAATAGCTGGTCCTGAAATTCCTCGATGAGTAAATAATAGATTCTCCTTAAAACTAACTCTTTCATTAGAAACTTCAACAGCAACAGCAATACCAGACAAGGTTGATAATATATCAAGTAAAGGTTTATGTAACGTGAACGGTACTAATCCTGCTTTGACTGGTATAACTGGAATAGCCAATTTTTCGGCAATTTTATAGCCAATTGAAGTCATACCAAGGGCAGGCATCGATAAGCCTCCCGTAGCAATAATAAGATTATCACTATCAATAATGCCTTGAGAAGTATGTAATTTAAATCCTATTTTATCACTGCTAATATCTTCAACCTGTGTCTGCATCATAAAATGAACATGCCCTTTTTGACACTCGTTTAATAGCATATCAACAATATCTTGCGCTGAATTATCACAAAATAATTGCCCATGATCTTTTTCATGGTAAGCAATACCATACTGATTTACTAATTGGATAAAGTCCCACTGAGTAAATTGTTTCAAAGCTGACTTACAAAAATGAGGATTGCAAGAAATATAATTACTAGGTTCAACCATTAAATTAGTAAAATTACATTTACCACCACCAGACATTAGAATTTTACGTCCTAACTTTTTACCATTATCAATCACAGTAACATCATACCCCTTTTGCCCCAGTAAACCTGCGCAAAAAAGCCCAGCGGCGCCAGCACCCACAATCGTAATTTTAGTTTGCATTATTAATAGATCAAAAATAAAAGATAACAAATTATAACAGTATACAATTGTCACTCATAGTTATTGAATCTAACAGCAGATTTTATACTCAAACACCTAGTTACCGGAAACTTTTTAACAAGAAAGAAAAAGAACTTATATCCCATTTTCTAAAGCCAAATTTAAAATCAACGCCTTAACTTATAAAAAACAAAATAAATCATAAAGGTAAATACTACTATTAGCTTTATTAATAACGTTTATATAACTTATTAAAAGATCGACTTATAAATAATATTTATTAAGTCAGCATTCTTTTTATTCTTCATACAATTATAAAGGTATGATTATGCAATTTTTATAAAAGGAGGGTAAATATATCAAAATAATCTTTATTACTTATTTAAACTTAATTAGTAGTAAAAAGCTTGTATTATTAAAATAATTAACTAATTGATTTTAATAATATATTGATAAACCAGCGACAACTATCACCGATTTATCATTTTTAATATCTTTATAGTACTATTCTATCTTCTTATCCGCTCTTTTTTATTCGTATTTTATTTAAAAATAGATAAGCAGATATAGCAACAACAAAATTTTCTAGTGCAGCAAATATTGTTACAACATTAAGAGCAAAATAGTTAAATAAAATAAATCCTGTCAAAATTGCACCAATTGCCGCACCAAAAGTATTAATCGCATAAAGATGTCCAGTTGTTTGACCAATATTTTTCCAAAACTGTGCTATATAAGTAATTAAAATTGGAAGTGTTGCTCCCATCAAAAGAGCTGGAATAAGCACCAATAAGAAATTAACAATTGCAACAACAATTAAATTGTAAACAATAAAGATATCACCGACAAATAAAATAAGTTGATAACTAATTATTCCAAATAAACCAATTCCAAATTCACTAAAACAAAAAAACTGTAGTGCTTTATTTGGGTATTTATCAACAATTTTTCCTCCTCCAAGAGCGCCTAAACCAAGTCCTAACATAAATGCCGATACAATGATTGCCACAGAATCAACATCAGAACCAAAAGCCGAATAAAGAGCTCGTTGCCAAGCAACTTGATAAGTTAAACCACTCATTCCAGAAATAAAAAATAGCGTGCTTAATAGTAGTGATTGTTTCTTACTTAACATAAAAGCGTCCTTAATTATTTTTCCAAAAACCATATTTATATTCAGTTATCATATTACTATCGGTAATAATTTCTGTATCTCTTCCTAAGTTATAAAGCTTTTCAACTTCATCTAGACTTAACAGTTTGGTTGCTAATGTTTTTTGGTAAGCGCCATTTTTAAGTTGTTTGGAAGCTTCATTAAACAATAGCTTACCATCTAAAACTAACTTATCGAGACTCTCTTTCGCTACACCTTCATCTATTTTAATCATTGAATCAGAAGCATAAATAAAACCCATAGTGCCCCAATAAGCATGTTTAAATACCGATTGTGCCGTTTTTAATGTATCTAGCGAACGAGTACTATTAAATGCCAAAATACCATTAGGATTTAATGAATTATGTAATATATTCATCATCTCTTGCGATAATAGATTGGTTGTACCTGAACGCCAATGATAAGTGGTATTCATGATAATTAAATCATATTTTTTATCACTATTTCGTTTAAGCCAACGTCGACCGTCATCAATATAGATATTAATTCGATGATCATCTAGTATTGGAGAAACAACTGGGTATTGTTTAATAATATCCAAGTAACCTTTATTAATTTCAATGCCGTCAATCGTTTCTAATGTAGGGAAACTTGATAGAGCACGCGTCCAAGCCCCACCACTAACACCAATAACCAGCACTTTTTTAGGATTTGGATGAATTGCCGCTAATAGATAAAGCCGGTTTAAGTCATTTATATCATTATCAGGATCTATATTTAAAATACCATCATACATTCGATTTCCTAATACAATATTTTTCCTTCCATCCCTATTGTCATTGGCAATATGAATTATACCATAGCGATTTTCAATATAAGAATTAATAGATATGTCTTGTTCGAAGCTATCTCTAAAAATATAATCAGAGTGTTTATCTACAAAATAAAAGCAACTAATACCAAGTATAGCAAAGGCAGAAACAGAAACTGCCGATTTTTTAATTATCATCAAGCCACCTAATAAGATACAAACAATACCTATTAAAATAAACATTGATGAAATAGAAATATAATCAAGGAGAACTCCGCCAATTAATAAACTACCAAGTGTTGAGCCAATAATATTAAAAAAATAGACTTTAGAAACTGAAGCACCTACTTTTCCATTGCCAATATTCGTACCTAAATGGTGCACAATTGGAAATAATATTGCCTTTAAAGCTGCAACGACAAATATTAAAATACTACATATACGTATACATTGAGTTAAGCTATTTGGTTGATTTATGCTTTGAATAATAAATGGAATCAATATATCAATAAAACCAGCAAAAATTAAAACCATTCCTCCGACCAATAGTAGGTTCGAATAGCGTGTACAAATTGCTTTACCTCGACTTGCACCAAAAGCAATACCTAATAGAAAAAAGAACAGTACAAGTGCAAAAGCATAAGGAGCACCACCTAACATAAAGCTAACGATTCTAAACCATAGCATTTCTTGACCTAAGCTCATTAATCCAACTAAAAGTGAAATGCACCAAGCAAAATATTTCATAGTGTTTTCCTCTATCCTAAATAACTATTATTATTTATAACTATTATAGTAAACATATAATTAATTGCTAATGTTTTATACAATTATTCATTTTACATCAAATAAAATTAGCTTCATTAATAACGCTATATTGGAAGATTAACTTATAAGTAATATTTATTTGACCAAAAACTAATTTTTGATTAACTTCACACGCAATATGGAATTAAAGCCTATTCCTTCTTAAATTATAAAACGATGAATTAGAGGCAATGATATGTTATATAACCAGTATCATGAAAAAGATAACTGTGGATTTGGTTTAATTGCTCACATTGAAGGACAACCAAGTCATAAAGTGGTGCGTACTGCAATTCACGGACTTGCCAGAATGCAACACCGTGGTGCTATTTTATCAGACGGTAAAACTGGTGATGGCTGTGGACTTTTATTACAAAAACCCGATCGATTTTTTAGATTAGTGGCACAAGATGCGGGCTGGCGTTTAGCAAGTAATTATGCCGTTGGTATGTTGTTTTTGAGCCAAGATGAAAAAGAAGCTCAAATTAGCCGTGATATTGTCGAAGAAGAATTAGCCAATGAAACCTTATCTATTTTAGGTTGGCGTGAAGTACCAATTGATAAAAGTGTGCTTGGTGAAATTGCCCTATCATCATTGCCTAAAATTGAACAAGTCTTTGTTAATGCACCCGCTGGATGGACAAAAATTGATTTAGAACGCCGCCTATACATGGTGCGCCGTCGAATTGAAAAACGGGTACAAGACGATACATTTTACGTTTGTAGCTTCTCAAATCAGGTCAATATCTATAAAGGCTTATGTATGCCTAAAGATTTACCTCGATTCTATCTAGATTTGGCTGACATCCGAATGGAAACAGCAATTTGTTTATTTCATCAACGTTTTTCAACCAATACTGTTCCTCGTTGGCCATTAGCGCAACCTTTTCGGCATTTAGCTCATAATGGTGAAATCAATACTATTGAAGGTAATAGACAATGGGCACAAGCACGTTCCTATAAATTTAAAACTCCACTCATTCCGGACTTACAAGATGCGGCACCTTTTGTTAATGTCACAGGTTCTGATTCAAGTTCATTAGATAACATGCTTGAGCTATTTCTTGTAGGAGGAATGGATATTGTACGAGCTATGCGCTTATTGGTTCCACCTGCATGGCAAAATAATCCTAACATGAACGAAGATCTGCGTGCTTTTTTCGACTTCAACTCAATGCATATGGAACCTTGGGATGGTCCTGCCGGTATTGTAATGTCTGACGGTCGTTATGCCGCATGTAACTTAGACCGTAACGGATTACGTCCTGCACGTTATGTAATAACGACAGACAAACTCATTACCTGTGCATCCGAAATCGGTATTTGGGATTATCAACCTGACGAAGTCGTCACTAAAGGACGCGTTGGTCCAGGTGAATTGTTAGTTATAGACACTGAAGAAGGTCGCATTTTACAATCGTCTGAAACAGACAACGATTTACAAAAACGTCATCCATATAAAGAATGGATGGAAAAAAATGTTAAAAGACTGATCCCTTTTGAAAACCTACCTGATGATAACATTGGCTCTCGATATTATGACGATATCTTGCTAGCAACTTATCAAAAACAATTTGGTTATAGTGTTGAAGAGCTAGACCAATGTATTCGAGTGCTAGGTGAAAACGGTCAAGAAGCCACCGGCTCAATGGGCGATGACACACCATTTGCGGTACTATCAACAAGGCCTCGCTCAATTTATGATTATTTTCGTCAAAAATTTGCTCAGGTAACAAATCCGCCTATCGACCCACTACGCGAATCACACGTTATGTCACTTTCAACCAGTATTGGCCGTGAAATGAACGTGTTTGCCGAAGCAGAAGGTCAGGCGCATCGTGTTGCGTTCAAATCCCCTGTTTTGGTCTATTCAGATTTTAAACAATTAACAGCATTAGAATCACGTTATTACAAATCAGAATCCTTAGATATCACTTATGAAATCGATGGTAGCCTGCGCGATGCCATTGAACAATTATGTGGTGATGCTGAAGCAAAAGTTCGCAATGGCACGGTATTATTGATTTTATCAGATAAAAATATAGCACCTGATCGCTTACCAATTCCTGCGCCTATGGCAGTTGGAGCTGTTCAGCAACGCTTAGTTGAAAAAAACTTACGTTGCGATGCTAATATCATTGTCGAAACCGCAGGCTGCCGTGATCCACATCAATTTGCGGTACTTCTTGGTTTTGGTGCAACCGCAATTTACCCTTATTTAGCCTACGAAATCTTAGGCCAAATGATCGATAATAGCACAATAAAAAAATCTTACCGTGAAGCCATTCTTAATTATCGTAATGGAATTAACAAAGGCTTATATAAAATTATGTCAAAAATGGGCATTTCAACCGTCGCCTCTTACCGCTGTTCAAAACTATTTGAAGCAGTTGGTTTAAATAAAGAGGTTGTTGAACTTTGTTTCCAAGGAGTTACTAACCGTATTAATGGTGCCAATTTTGATGATTTTGCACAAGATCAATTTAACTTATCAAAAAGTGCATGGCTGAAAAGAAAACCATTAGAACAAGGTGGGTTACTTAAATATGTTCATGGTGGTGAATATCATGCTTATAATCCTGATGTAGTACAGTCACTACAAAAAGCAGTCAATAATGGCAATTATGAAGATTACAAACGCTATGCTGATATCGTCAACAACCGCCCTATTGCCACCTTGCGTGATTTATTAAAGCTCAATCCACCTGAAAACACAGCTATTCCACTTGATCAAGTCGAACCAGAAGAATCACTGTTCAAACGCTTTGACTCGGCAGCCATGTCAATTGGTGCGCTAAGCCCTGAAGCACATGAATCCCTTGCCGAAGCAATGAACACGCTCGGTGGTTTTTCAAATTCAGGCGAAGGCGGTGAAGATCCAGCTCGCTACAACACCATAAAAGTATCACGCATAAAACAAGTTGCATCAGGTCGTTTTGGTGTAACACCAAGTTACTTAATGAGTGCCGATGTTATTCAAATCAAAGTAGCACAAGGAGCAAAACCGGGGGAAGGTGGTCAGTTACCTGGCGACAAAGTCACACCATATATTGCTAAATTGCGTTTTTCTGTACCGGGTGTCACACTTATTTCACCACCACCTCATCACGACATTTACTCGATTGAGGATTTGGCACAATTAATATTTGACCTAAAACAGATTAACCCTAATGCCATGATTTCGGTTAAATTAGTATCAGAGCCAGGCGTTGGCACAATCGCAACTGGAGTTGCTAAAGCCTATGCCGACTTAATTACCATTTCAGGCTATGATGGTGGAACAGGCGCCAGCCCATTAACTTCAGTCAAATATGCTGGTTCTCCATGGGAATTAGGGTTGGTTGAAACTCAGCAATCATTAGTCGCCAATGGGTTACGTCACAAAATACGTTTACAAGTAGACGGTGGTTTAAAAACGGGTACCGACATTGTCAAAGCAGCTATTTTAGGTGCTGAGAGTTTTGGATTTGGAACAGGACCAATGGTTGCCTTAGGTTGTAAATATCTGCGTATTTGCCACCTTAATAACTGTGCAACGGGTGTTGCAACGCAAGACGACAAACTGCGTAGCGAACATTATCATGGCCTGCCAGAAAAAGCGATAAACTATTTCCGCTTTATTGCGCGTAACACGCGAGAAATTATGGCCGAGCTAGGTGTCAGTCGTATCGTCGATTTGATAGGACGCACCGATCTGTTATTAGAACTTGATGGCATCACGGCAAAACAACAAAAACTTGACCTATCAGGACTGCTTGAAACAGCAAAACCTATTGATGGCAAACCAGTTTATTGTATTGAAGACAATAAACCATTTGATAAAGGTGTGCTAAATAAAGAGATCATCACACAAGCACAACAATTTGTTGATAATCGCCAAAGCCAAAGCCTCTATTTTGATATACAAAATACCGATCGCTCTGTAGGTACTAGTTTATCTGGCTATATTGCCAAAAAATATGGTGACCAAGGTCTTGTTGCTGATCCTATTTCGCTTAACTTTAACGGCACTGCGGGTCAAAGTTTTGGTGTTTGGAACGCTGGAGGTGTGGATTTAACACTCACAGGCGATGCCAATGATTATGTTGGTAAAGGCATGGCTGGCGGTCGTATTGTGATTCGACCACCGCAAGGCTCAGCATTTTTAAGCCATGAAGCAACCATTGCCGGTAATACCTGCTTATATGGTGCAACTGGAGGAAAACTCTTTGCCGCTGGACGTGCTGGAGAACGATTTGCGGTACGTAATTCTGGTGCAATTAGTGTTGTTGAAGGCATTGGAGACAATGGCTGTGAATATATGACAGGCGGTATTGTCTGCGTATTAGGTAAAACAGGAGTTAACTTTGGTGCAGGTATGACAGGTGGTTTTGCTTATATTTTAGATGAAGATAGTGATTTCCATAAACGCATAAATAAAGAGTTAGTGGAACTATTGAATGTTGCTGATTACTCAATTCACGAAGAACATTTACGTGGTTTAATAATGGAGCACGCTCAACTTACCCATTCATCACGCGCGGAAGAAATTTTGGCTAATTGGGATGATTATTCAAAACAATTTGTATTAGTCAAACCCAAATCGAGTGATGTAACAGCGCTACTTGGGCACCGCAGTCGCTCATCAGCAGAATTACGTATTCAAGCACAGTAAGGAGAACACGAAAATGAGCCAAAATGTTTATCAATTTATCGATTTACAACGTGTTGATCCGCCTAAAAAATCGTTAAACATTCGCAAAATTGAATTTGTTGAAATTTATGAAGGATTTTCTGCTCCACAATCACAAGCGCAGGCTGATCGTTGCCTTGCTTGTGGCAACCCATATTGTGAATGGAAATGCCCTGTGCATAACTATATACCCAATTGGTTAAAACTGGTTAATGAAGGCAAAATATTAGAAGCGGTTGAACTCTCACATCAAACCAACAGCCTGCCTGAAGTTTGTGGCCGAGTTTGCCCACAAGATCGCCTTTGCGAAGGCTCTTGTACTTTAAATGCTGAATTTGGCGCAGTTACCATAGGTAATATAGAGCGTTATATTACTGATGAAGCCTTTAGAATGGGTTGGAAACCTAATTTATCAAACGTCGAAAAAACAGGATTGAAAGTTGCAGTTATTGGTGCTGGTCCTGCTGGCCTTGCTTGTGCCGATGTCTTAGTCCGCAATGGCGTAACGCCAGTAGTGTTTGACCGTCACCCTGAAATTGGTGGACTACTCACCTTTGGCATCCCAGCGTTTAAACTTGATAAAGAAGTATTAATCAACCGAAGACATATTTTTACTGAAATGGGCATTGAGTTCCGTCTAAATACTGAGGTCGGTAAAACGGTACAATTAACCGACTTAATCAACGAATTTGATGCGGTTTTTGTGGGTGCTGGAACTTATCAATCAATGCGAGCGGGTCTTCAAAACGAAGACGCCAACGGCGTTTATGATGCCTTACCATTTTTAATTGCCAACACTAAACACATAATGAAACATGCGCAAACCCAAGATACCCCATACATTGACATGAAAAACAAACGTGTTGTGGTATTAGGTGGTGGTGATACTGCAATGGACTGTGTACGAACATCTATTCGTCAAGGTGCAACTGAAGTTACTTGTGCTTATCGCCGAGACGAAGCCAACATGCCGGGCTCAAAACGAGAAGTCAAAAACGCCAAAGAAGAAGGCACACAGTTCCAATTTAACGTACAACCTCTCAGCATTGAAATTAACAGTACAGGACAAGTAACAGGCATAAAAATGGTAAGGACAGAACTCGGCGAGCCAGATGCAAAAGGACGACGCTCGCCAGTAATTATCGAAGGTTCTGAATTTATTCTTCCTGCCGATGCAGTAATTATGGCTTTTGGATTCAAACCACATGCCATGCCTTGGCTTGCTCAGCATGGTGTCGAATTTGACCCACAAGGCAAAATCATCGCACCCGAAGCTAACAGCTACCAAACCACCAATCCAAAAATCTTTGCTGGTGGCGATGCTGTTCGTGGTTCTGATCTAGTTGTCACTGCCATTAGCGAAGGTCGCAAAGCGGCTGAAGGTATCTTAGATTACTTAGAGATTTAGCGACTATCTTGCTTTAAATAAAAATTACTTTAAATAAAAAACAAGCCCGCTTTAAAACAGCGGGTTTTTAATGCTTAATTTATTGTATTGTTATCCAAGCAATTTATAACAATTATTCACTAAAAAAGCTTCATTTATATGGTTTATTTTATTAAAATTTTTGCGTTCGAGAAATATTTTGTTATCTAAGTAAAAATATAAGCTGTGAATTTTTGTTGCCCCTTGCCGCTCTCAACTTATACGGCGGTTGCTTTCTTTTGTTATTATCCTTTTTTCAACCGTCAACTCATGCTATAAACGAAAATAGTGCATGTTTATAGAAAATACTGAAATGTTTATCTATAGTATAATCAGTATAATCAAAAATTACATCTTTATAATAATTGTTTTTCATTTTGACAAAAAATGCTAACATATTGCTATTATGGTAATCACTAATTATTGGCAAAAACTTAGCAAATGCTTAATTATTAAAACCGCTTTCCCGCACTTATTATTAGGTGTGATTGCTACTGTGTTCAGTTTATGCCAACACAATGCACTTCCTACAGAATCTTCAGTTTCGCAAATTGGAATTATTGCAATTGCATCTATTGTGCAAGATCACAAAGAAGTAGATCGAAAAAAATCCCAAACGCTACCGCAGTTACAAAAGCAATGTATTGTAGCACTTTTTATCAGACCCAATTATATTGAGCTTTCACCAAGTAAAGTTATCCGACTATCTCCCTATAACGGCATACGAGCCGGACCTATAGCTACCGCTTAATGATATTATCACGCAAATAAAATTAATTTTTATATAAGGCTAATGCCCTAGATCCGTATAGAAAAAACAAGAGAAAAGTTATGTTATTAAAATTATTGACAAAAGTATTTGGTAGCCGCAATGAGCGCATATTAAAAAGTATGCGTAAACGAGTTGAAAAAATTAATGCACTTGAACCAGACATAGAAGCATTAACTGATGATGAACTAAAAGCAAAAACTACAGAATTTAAAGACAGGATTGCCTCTGGAACCCAATTAGATGATATTTTAGAAGAAGCTTTCGCAGTGGTACGTGAAGCGAGTAAACGTGTATTTGGCATGCGTCATTTTGATGTGCAGTTAATCGGTGGTATGGTATTAAATGAACGTTGCATTGCTGAAATGCGTACGGGTGAAGGTAAAACTTTAACAGCGACATTACCTGCCTACTTAAATGCACTAACAGGTAAAGGTGTACACGTTGTTACGGTTAATGATTACTTAGCGCAGCGAGACGCTGAAAATAATCGTCCTTTATTCGAATTTTTGGGCTTAACTGTAGGGATTAACCTACCAAATATGCCCGCACACATAAAACGTGAGGCTTACAACGCAGATATCACCTATGGTACCAATAATGAATATGGTTTCGACTACCTACGCGATAATATGGTATTTACCAAAGATGCTCGAGTACAACGTCCATTACATTACGCCTTAGTCGATGAAGTTGACTCAATTTTAATTGATGAAGCAAGAACACCTCTGATTATTTCAGGTCAAGCGGAAGATAGTTCCGACAGATATATTAGCGTTGATAAAATCATTCCTTACTTGACCCGTCAAGAAAAAGAAGACTCTGACCAGTTCCAAGGTGATGGTGACTTCTCAATTGATGAAAAATCTCGCCAAGTTAACTTAACAGAACGAGGCTTAGTTAAAGTTGAAGAATTACTGATAAAACAAGGTATCATGAAAGGTGATGAGTCACTTTATGCGCCGAGCAATATCGTATTGATGCATCACGTTAATGCAGCCCTACGCGCTCACCACCTATTCCATCGCGACGTTGATTATATTGTCAGAGATAACGAAATTATCATCGTTGACGAACATACTGGAAGAACAATGGATGGTCGACGTTGGTCTGATGGTTTACATCAAGCTGTTGAAGCAAAAGAGCACGTTAAAATCCAAAATGAGAACCAAACACTGGCTTCAATTACTTTCCAAAACTATTTCCGTTTATATGAAAAACTAGCTGGCATGACAGGTACTGCTGACACTGAAGCATTTGAGTTTAACCAAATTTATGGTTTAGATACGATTGTTATTCCAACTAATCGCCCAATGCAACGAAAAGATCAATCCGACCTTGTCTATATGACCGAAAAGGAAAAGATAAATGCAATTGTAGCTGATGTACAAGAATGTGTAAAACGCGGTCAACCTGTTTTAGTCGGAACAGCATCAATCGAAAAATCAGAATTAGTTTCACAAGCATTTAAAAAAGCAGGTATCAAACATAATGTCCTAAATGCTAAATTCCATGCTCAAGAAGCAGAAATCATTGCTAATGCAGGGAGTAAAGGTGCAGTTACTATTGCAACCAACATGGCTGGTCGTGGTACTGATATTATGCTCGGTGGTAACTGGCAAAATGATATAGCAAAAATTGAAAATCCAACACAAGAAGACATCGAAAAAGCGAAACAAGCTTGGCAAACAAAACACGAAGAAGTGATTGAGTTAGGTGGACTTTATATTTTAGGTACTGAACGTCACGAGTCACGCCGTATCGACAACCAACTACGAGGTCGTGCAGGACGTCAAGGTGACCCTGGCGCTTCACGCTTTTATCTATCACTGGAAGATCCATTGATGAGAATTTTCGCCTCTGATCGTATGGGTAATATGATGCGTAAATTGGGTATGAAAGAAGGTGAAGCTATTGAACACCCATGGGTCACAAAAGCCATTGCCAATGCTCAAAAGAAAGTTGAAAGTCGCAACTTTGATATTCGTAAACAACTTCTTGAATATGATGATGTCGCCAACGATCAACGTAAAGTAATTTACCGAGAACGAAACGGCTTACTTGATAATACCGATATAAAGGATACCATTGATTCAATTCGAGGTGATGTATTTAACACTCTAATTGACCAATACATTCCACCACAATCAATTGAAGATATGTGGAATATACCAGGTCTTGAAACTGCGCTAAAAACAGACTTTGACTTGGATTTACCGGTCGCAAAATGGCTAGATGAAGAGCAAAATCTGCACGAAGAAACATTGCGTGAACGAATCTTACAAATTGCTCAAGACAAATATTTAGAAAAAGAAAACATGGCTGGAGCTGAAGCATTTAGACATTTCGAGAAAAGTGTTATGTTACAAACACTTGATACGCTTTGGAAAGAACATTTAGCAGCTATGGATTATTTACGCCAAGGTATTCATTTGCGCGGCTATGCACAAAAAGATCCAAAACAGGAATATAAACGTGAATCATTTAATATGTTTGCTAACATGCTAGAATCATTAAAATATGATGTTATTGGTATTTTGAGTCGCGTACAAATTCGCTCACAAGAAGAAGTTGACGAAGCTGAACGCCAACGCCTAGCAGAAATGGAAAAACTAATGGCCAAACAACAAGCTAACCATGATTCGGTAGCGAGTATAAATGGCGAAAATGAAGAACTATCAGCAGGAGCTTCTTCGCAACCAATAGTACGAACTCAAGCCAAAGTTGGTCGTAATGATCCATGCCCCTGTGGTTCAGGTAAAAAATATAAACATTGCCATGGTGCTGTTCAGTAAGGAAAAAATTTAGTATCATCAAACAAATTTGATACTTAAATCGTCGATTAAGATCGACAATAGGTTGAAAGGGAAAGTCACAACTTTCCCCCAAAATTTTACTCATAGGCAAATAGAATTATGAATAAACATATTGAAATTGCTGTAGGTATTATTCGTTCACAAAATTGTCAAATATTTATCACCCAACGCGGAGAAGACTCTCATCTTGCTGGTTTTTGGGAGTTTCCTGGTGGAAAAATCGAGACCGGAGAAACGCCATATCAAACATTACAACGCGAAATCGCTGAAGAAGTTGACATCCATATCCACCAAGCCCAATTTTTAGATACCTTTAACCACAATTATGATGATCGCGATATTACAATTCATGCATATTTAGTTGAAGAGTGGGATGGAGTCCCTTTTGCTAAAGAAGGCCAACCAAGTCGTTGGGTTGACCAAGAAGATCTGAATGCTGATGAGTTTCCAGATGCTAATAGACCAATTATTGAGATGCTAAAGAACTTAGATAAACAGATCTAATTTGTAGGAATTGCTCGCATTGTTTGTAGCAATTTAACAAACTCCCATTGAATATAAAACACTAAAACAGGCAACGTAATTTTCTACGCAAGTTTTGCACTAATTATCTATGGAGTATTCACAACTATTGATTTGTCCAGAATACATATGATGATAATTATTTTCATGGTGTAATCTAAGTTACATGTAACTGAATCGAAAATTTATCAACTAATATATTAAGATTAGAGAAACTCAAATCTTCCATAATGAACTTTTTACTAAATTTATTTGTAGGAAAACGCCGAGTTGTTTACACCTCATGATTAAAATAATCCTCTAAAAATTCATAAGGCGTTTAGCTAAGTCAATAAGGATATTTTTTGTATATTTATTACAGCAGTTTTTCAAATTTACCGTAAACAACACGAGTAATTCCTACACCTATGGGATATTGATAATAATAATAAAAATGGTTAACAACTAAAGAATAAAAAAATTAAACCTAACTATTTTTAAATAAAAAACAAATTGTTATGTTCTAGATACTAAAGTTTAAAAAATATATAATGTTAATTTAAGAAAGTCTTGGAGGTTTAATTATTATGAAAGAATATAAGGTAGTTATTTATCAAGAAAACGGCTTTTCCTCATTGTTTTTGGGAGTAGCTAATGTTAATCCTGTTAGATTTACCGAGTTGTTAAATAGAAATGCTGAAGCAGGCTGGCACGTAGTAACGATGGAAAGAGAGATACGCCGCTTGTTCTTATTCTGGAATCGAGAAGCTCACATAGTTATCCTTGAGCGTGACCGAATTTAAATAATCATGAAATAATTTTCATTAAAATAAATCTTTACGATAAGTAATATTCTAAATTAATAATTATAAGGTTGGAAATTAATATGCTTATTAGGACATATTATTTCCACTAAATAAGATAAACTCAAACTGATCAATTGCTAAATTCAACAAATTAGAAGTATTGCTCTATTGTTAAAAAGTTTCAGGAAACACTATGTTTCAGTATAAAAGAGGTAACTTTAGGATTTATGCTGTAATTTTTGCTCTGCTAGAGCTAAAAAAACAATACCTATAATGATAGCTACCCCACCAAGCATGCGCTTCAATGTAATTTGCTCATCAAAAACAATAACCGAGACCAACATTACTGTAACCACTTGTAAATGAGAAGCAGCAAAAGCCGGACCCACTGGGGCTTTTTTTAATAATACCATCCAAGTGACAAATGCTCCTGTATAGCCAAGTATAACTAAATAAGCCCAACCATAAGAAAAAATACGAATTAACCAATCAATACTTATTTCAAATGGCATAGCTGATATTGCAGTTAATTTAAAGCTTGTTTGACCAAATGTATCAAAAAATAATAGTAAAAAAAATCCAATAATATAAAATTTTTTCATTATGTAAGCCCCACTAAAACTACGCCAGTAGTAATAAAAAATATACCAATGATACGGAATAAAGTAAGGTGCTCTTGAAATAAGATACGCCCAGCTAACATAACAGTAATGATATTAAATGAACCTAGTAAAATACCTTGCGATAAAGGCACTTTACTTAAAAAAGCTAGCCAAAAAATAAAACCGATAAAATATGTACCAAACCCCAACCAAAGCCAAAAATTACTAATTAATTTTTGCCAATAATGTAAACCTTGCTTATTTTTTGAAGTAATTGCGGCATACTTAAATGCAATTTGCCCAACAGTATCGCAGGCAATATTAATTAGCCAAAGAACAACAATTAAGGTTGACACTGCTGACAAAATCCGTGTATTTCAAGCACACTATGTTTGATTAAAAAATCACTTTGCTGTGCTAACTGTTTAAATTGATATTCAATATTTTGTGAGTGTTTTTCAGTGATTCGCTGACATTTATCGCAAATAAATAAAATTGAAATATGTTCAGGGTCTTGAAAATGTGGACAAATAATATAGCTATTAGAAGATTCCACTTTATGGATAAAACCTTGTTCAAGCAAGAATTCAAGTGCACGATAAATTGTGGGAGGTTTAGCTTGAGGTTCGCTTAGTTTGAGTAGATCTAAAAGATCATAGGCACTCATTGCTTTATTTGCCGTTAACATAATATCTAAAACTGTTCGACGCTGCGTTGTCAGTTTAATACCACGTTTTTTGCATAAAGTTTCAATCTTTTCAATTAACAGATTATGCATTTAATATCCTTTACCTTTAGCCATAATTTTTTTGTGCAGCTTTTCTTCGTCTTATTTCTTTAGGATCATTGATTAAAGGGCGATATATTTCAATACGATCGCCATTTTTAACCAATTCATTAAGATCACAACGTTTTCCATAGATGCCGATTAAATGCTCATCTAGTTTAATCTGACATAACGATAAGATATTGGATTTTGTAATTGCTTGCAAGACATTCGTTTGCTCATCAACATTACAGTTAATTACTGTCGAATTATTCGGTAACGCATAAACAACTTGAATATTGATCATTTTAATAAATCTGCCTTGCTCTTTTTGAAAACGCATTAACCATACTAGTCATGATTTCTTTAAATACAGGGGTAAAAGTCATATCTAATAATTTATTTTTGAACTCAAAATCTAAATTAAAACTAATTTTGCTTTGGTTTTCAGTAATTTTAACAAATTGCCAACGACCCGATAATTGTTTAAACGGGCCTTCTAAAAGAGTCATATCAATTGAGTTAGGTTCATTGGCTCTATTTAATGTAGTAAAAGATTTTTTAAAACCGAACTTTTCAACCTCAATAAATGCAGCCATAATATTATCTTGTTTTCTAATAATACCAGATGCGATACAATCAGGAATAAATTCTGGATATTTCTCTATATCATTAACTAAAGCAAACATTTGTTCAATTGAGTAAGGCTCGATAACTTCGTGAAAAACATGCGCCATAATAATAAAATAAAAAGTTAAAATTAGTAGCATATAATATCACGTAACTCTATAATAACGCACATTATGACTAAGAAAAAATCACACAAGCCGGGATCGGCAACTATTGCATTAAATAAACGCGCACGCCATGAGTACTTTATTGAAGAGGAAATTGAGGCGGGATTATCCCTGCAAGGTTGGGAGGTAAAATCACTCCGTGCAGGTAAAGTAAATATTAGCGATAGCTATGTTTTACTTAAAGATGGTGAAGCATGGTTATTTGGTGCAACTATTACGCCATTAAATGTTGCTTCAACACATGTTATTTGTGAACCTATGCGTAATCGTAAGTTACTGCTAAATGAGCGTGAACTCAACTCATTATTTGGTCAGATTAACCGCCAAGGCTATACGGTTGTTGCCCTTTCGTTATATTGGAAAAATGCATGGGCAAAAGTAAAAATTGGTGTTGCCAAAGGTAAAAAAGAATACGATAAACGTACCGATATTAAAGAACGCCAATGGCAAGTTGATAAAGCACGTATTATGAAAAACGCAAATCGGTAATGTGCTGTTATATTTAATATATTGTTACTTAGTAGAGTATATCTTTAACGGTGGCGAATAATTTGTGGCTTGATAAAAAATGCATTGTTTTCTAATTGTTTAAAATTTAGCAAATTATCAATTACATCAACACATGTATGAGCCATACATTGAAAATCCTGTGCAATAGCATCAATCGGGTAATAAGAATAATTAAGATAAACATTATAATCATAAGAACATAAACGGATCTGTTGTGGTTTGGCTTCCACTTCAACTAAATAATTCAGTACTTCTTGTAGTAAATTGCACGAAGGAGTAAAAATAGCCTTCGGTAGTCTGCCCAATTTTATGTGAAGATTTTTGAGTAATTCATATCCTTTATTGGGACAATACCGATCACTTACTAACCATTGTGGATTAATGGTTAAACCCACATTTTTAAGTCCCTGTTTAAATCCCTTAAGCCTAGCTCCAATGGAAGTTAACTGAGTATCACAACCAATAAAATAAAATTCATCTAATTGCCGAGCATACGGTTGAATTAGCTCAGCTACAGAATGCAATGATTCGCTAGTAATAAACGGTAATAGCGTATCTTTGAGATAACGATCGAAAAATAATACTGGGGTATTTTGATTAATACTAATATAAAATTCATCGCTATCTAATGAAGTAACAACAATCATTGCATCTACTTTTCTTTCAATTAAGTTTTGTGCAACTTTTATTTCTTCTTCCTTATTATAATGACTACATGTTATTAATAATTGTATCTTTTTCTGCCTAAATGAAGCTTCTAAATAGTGCAAAAACATGGAAAAAAAAGAATTGGACATATCTGGCACTATCACACCTATAGTATTGGTACTATTGGCCTTAACTAGATATCGACGAATATGTGATTGGTCGCTATATTGTTCAGCAATGAATAATACACGTTGTCGTGTTTGTGGCGAAATACGATATTTTTTATCTCGTTTATTAAAAATATGACTGACGGTCGTTGCTGATACGCCAGCCAAACGAGCAATATCCTTGATTTTTAATTTATTACTCGCCATAAATATCGCAATCTCCTTTTATATCAACGAGGAGTGCGTTGTTGCTTGTTAGGAAATGTTGGGTTGCAATTAACTGATGGATTTTGATACCAATATGCAACACTCGCAATATCATCACAACGCTCATATAATCTTATATCATCATTACCTATTTGTTGAAAGGCAAGTTTGATATTTTTATGAAAGGCAATAGGATCAGGTAAATGCCAACGATATAAACCATGCATAGGTAGAGCATCATCGCCAAAACCGTGAACAGGATTCGCATCTCCTGTTTGAAAAAAGTCACGCGTTGCATCACGATTAGTCTGATAAGGGTAACCCATAAATAACGTTTGAAAACATTTAGCTGATGGGTGCCCTTGACTATCACGATTATGGAATGCCCATGCCCCACCAAAATAGTCTTCAGAGCCTGTTGAGTGTTGGGTTGGATATTCGCTATCATCATCAAGATAGAACTTAAATTCGCCTTCTCCCCACCAATAACGCTCCAAAGCCGTTAATGCTAAATAAGTACCAACATAATAGCCATAACCTTTGATATTATCTAATAATACATAATCTTCAGCATAATTAGTCACTCGTTGTCTGCGCCACTGAGCATGAAAATAGAGTGGTGTTTCAAATGGCTGTGGCATTAAAGCATAATTAATGGTGAAAAAGAAATGCTGTAAATCTGCTTCATGTTCATTTTGAATTTCAATTCTTGCTTTTTTATTAAAAGGCATTCTAAAGTAACAGTTAAATCCCCCTGTTGGATTAACCACAATTGGCATTGAGTTAATATCACATCTTGCGCCAAAGCCATTACAAAAAAAATCACCAATTGGACTTTCAACGGAAGGTTTTTTTTCATCATCCCAATAAATACGAATAACAACATCACGTAGCACAAAACTACCGCGATGAGTTCTATCCGTTAAGGTAAACCACATGTGACGGATCTCTGCTGGCCCTGTAATTTCAGCAATAGTTACCGTTTCACCTGCCCCAATTGATATACATCCTTGCCCTTTACGGCTTGGGCCTAAAGCGCTTGCCTTCATACAAGATTGACCTTTTTCACCGGTCATGTTTTCTGGGGAAATAGTTCTGGTTTGTTCAAAGTGAAATTGTGTTACTGAGTCATATATGTTCATTGTGAATCCTTACTAAGGTTTATTAAATGCAATGTGTTAAAACTAAATCATTTTTATTTAACTATTTTTGTTATTCATATATTTTTCTTTTCACCACTTAAGAAGAAAATAGCAAAAATCATAAATCCAAAAACAATTAATCCTAGATTATTGAAAGTTGCTGCTGCACCAGCGGTGTCATAAAAATCGCCGACAAAAGTCGAAAACAAAATAACTCCCACAGAACCTGCTACCTGATAACCGATCAAAAAAACAGTTGCAGAAAGACGAGAATTAAAATTAATATCAATATATTTAAATACCGAGACTAAAATAGTAGATATTTCTAAACAGTGCATCAATTTGATTACGGAAATAATCGTAATACTATTAACATGACCTGTAAGGAAAATACGAGAAGCTGAAATAAAAGCAGCAAAAATCAAAGCATTTTTTGCTCCAACACGATTCACAATAAATGGAACCAAAAACATTACAGCTGCTTCTAAAAAAACCTGAAATGAATTTAATATGCCATATATACGATAACCATCATTAATATCTTCAAATTGCAGAGTAAAATAGACAGGAAATAACTGTTGATCATAAATATTATAAAGACTATAGGTCCCAAGTACATAGATAACAAATACCCAAAACTTTTTTAGTGTGAAGACGGACATAATTTCATTAAAACTTAACTTATCCTTTTTTTTGAACACTTCTTCTGATGATTTACTTAAATCGGGCTTAAAACTAACATTAAGAATCATAAAGCAGATACCGACAAACGATGCAGCCCAAAAATTAAAATGAGGATTAATACTAATTAAAATACCAGCAATAAAAGTACCTACTGCATAAGCTATACATCCCCAAGTACGACATTGACCAAACTCAAAATCAAAAGCTCGACTAATTTTTTCACAATAAGAGTCAATCAACCCCATTCCTGCAACCCAACCAAAGCCTAAAAAGAAACTACCAAAAATGACACCAATGTAAAAACTATGTTTTAGCAACGGTTCATAAACATAAATTAATGCAGGTGCAGCTAATGTGATAATAATACTTTGAAACCAAATAAGATGTTTTTTCAGTACCAATTTATCTTGATAAATACCATACACAATCATAATAATTAATGAAATAAAGTAATTAAATGAATAAATAATACCTGTCTGTTTTGCCGTTAAACCAATCTCCTTACTTAGCCATATAGCATAAAATGAAAAGACGAGACTACCTGCAGCGTAATACATAAAACTGTAACATGAAGCAAACCAATAAATTGGTTTGTTATAAAATGCGCTTGCCATAATTTATCCTATAAAGAGTGAACCACTGCAGTTGAGTATGCAGAGCTAAAAATTTAGCTTTAAAGGGTTTATTGGATAAATGTGATCAAGTTCAAATTTATTAAGTCATGTTCCCAGTATTTTTTATCTCCTAATACTAGTTGTACTAATTGTTCTATTGTCTCTACCTGCAGTAATATTAGGCCAACTAGTTTTAAATCGTTTTAACCAACTCGCATCATCTTGTAGGGCATAATGAAGAAGGAAAATTAGTATTTAATATCCTCATTACAATAACCATTATTTTTATTAATCTTTTTTGACTACATTAATTTTAGTTCAGTTCAATACCAAAATAATTTTTAGCATTATCAAAACTAATGTTTTTAACCATTTGACCTAATAACTCAATATCACGAGGAGCTTCTCCATCTTCGACCCAATGCCCGATCATGCGGCATAAAATGCGTCTAAAATATTCGTGTCGAGTATAAGAAAGAAAACTACGGCTATCAGTCAACATACCAACGAAACGACTTAATAAACCAAGTTGAGCAAGTTGCGTCATTTGACGAATCATGCCGTCTTTCTGATCGTTAAACCACCATCCTGAACCAAATTGCATTTTTCCACAAATACTTTCTCCCTGAAAATTACCTATCATCGTACCTAGAATTTCATTATCAGAAGGATTTAAACAATAGAGTATTGTTTTAGGTAACGCATTTTGTTTTGCTTGCGCATCTAGTAATCGTGATAGTGGTTGAGCAATTGGTGAATCATTAATTGAATCAAAGCCCACATCAGCACCCATCAAATTAAACATTCTTGAATTATTATTACGTAGTGCGCCAATATGATACTGTTGTACCCAACCTCGTTTGTTATATTCGCTACCTAAAAAGATAAGTACGGCTGTTTTAAATTGCGCAGTTTCTTTAGTACTTAATACAATGCCAGATAATCGCTTAGTTAAGATGGCATTCAATTCTTTTTCTGAAGCTTCTTCATAAAAAACTGTATCTAAAGCATGGTCAGAAACTTTACAACCATGTTGCTCAAAATGATCCATTCGTTTTGATAACGCTTGGCAAAGTACATGAAAACTCGAAATCGTCATATCGGCAGCCGCAGATAGTTTGTCCAAGTAAGTAACAAAAAATTCGGAATCAATATTAAATGCTTTATCTGGACGCCAACTTGGTAATACTTTGATATCAAATGAACTATCTTGTGCAATCGTTTTATGATGAACTAAATCATCAATAGGATCATCAGTAGTTCCAACCATTTTGACATTCATTTTTTTCATAATGCTACGAGCAGAAAACGCTTTGGTTTCTAACATTGCATTACATTTATTCCAAATCGTTTCGGCGGTTGATGGGGATAATAAAATATTATCAATACCAAATGGTCGGCGAAGCTCTAAATGAGTCCAATGATATAAAGGATTACCAATTGTATGTGGTACGGTTTCAGCCCAAGCCTTAAATTTTTCAAAATCATCTACATCCTTACCAGTACAAAATTTTTCAGCAATGCCATTAGTTCTCATTGCTCGCCACTTATAATGATCACCTTTCAACCAGATGTCATACAAGTTTTTAAATTGATAATCTTGAGCAATTTGCTCAGGGGGTAAATGACAGTGGTAGTCAAAAATCGGCTGCTCAACAGCATAATTATGATAAAGTTGACGAGAAAATTCGGTATCTAATAAAAAATCTTCAGTTAAAAAACTCATATTATTCTCCTTAACTGTATTTAGTTATTTAATTGCAAATGATAGATATATGCCTATTAGCACAAATTATTATTGTTCACTTGTTGATGGCACTTTTAAAATTGTCCAAACAGCGACAGCGGCCAAAAGATCAAGACAAGTCAAAATCACAAACAATGGACTAAATCCAACTGTATCAGCAAGTGCTCCAACAATTAAGGCAAATATAGTACTTGCAAGCCATGCAGCCATACCTGTAAAACCATTTGCTGTTGCTACCTCATTTCGCCCAAAAACATCTGATGACAAAGTAATAAGAGCGCCAGATAAAGCTTGATGTGCAAAACCACCAATACAGAATAAAAAGATAGCTACATAAGGATTTGCAAACAAGCCTATTAGACCAGGACCAATCATTAATACCGCTCCAACCGTTACTACTAATTTGCGGGAATTAATCAAACTTACCTTAAAGTACTTTTGGAAAAATGGTGACATGTATCCACCTAACACACATCCGACATCAGCAAAAAGCATTGGCATCCATGCAAAAATTGCTATTTGTTTTAAATCAAAGCCATATGCTGTGAACATAAATAATGGAATCCAAGCATTGAAAGTTCCCCATGCAGGTTCGGCTAAAAATCTGGGCAAAGCAATTCCCCAAAAACGACGAGTAGTAAGAATCTTATGAGTTGGTAACTTTTTAGTGTTAGACGTTTGATGCCTTACTTCTTGACCTAATAAAATATATTTTCTTTCCTCTTCTGATAAATATTTTTGTTGGGTCGGATGACGATAAAGTACAAACCAAAATAATCCCCAAATAAAACTTAAAATGCCACAGATTATGAATGCTAATTGCCAACTATGTAACCAAATTGCTGCCGCTACTAATGGTGGCGCTATCATAGCCCCAACAGAAGATCCTAAATTGAACCATCCTACAGCTATCGATCTTTCTTTGGCAGGAAACCATTCACTTGTTGCCTTTAATCCAGCTGGAATCATTGCTGCTTCAGAAGCGCCAACTGCTCCTCTTGTAACGGCTAATCCAATCCAACTTCCTGAAAATGCAGTACTAATACAAAATATCGACCATAATAAAGCAAAAACAGCATAACCTATTCTGGTACCCAATAGATCCAGAACATAACCAGCAACCGGTTGCATTATGGTATAACACGCTGAATAAGCCGCAACAACATATGAATATTGTTGTGTTGTTAATCCCATTACATCATTAAGAACTGGAGCTACAACTGCAATCGAGTTTCGAGTAAGGTAACCTAAAATAGTTCCAATAGTAACTAAGGCTATCATATACCAACGAAGGTTTTTTATTGTTTTGTACATTTTTACACTCCATGCATATATAAAATATTTTGAAGCATAATAACATGTATGATAACTTTAAAAGTTGACCTACATCACGGATTAAAAATAATTGCTAAACCGACGTGACCTTTAATCATATTGAGTAACTCATAAGCATTTTTACAAAATTTAGAGTAAGATTGTTTAACTCTAAACGATTAGATGTTATTTTAAGGTTTAAACCCAACTTACCGACTTAATCAAATATGACCCAAGAACAAAATGGACATCAGAGACTTTACCAAGTTATAGCCACAGAGCTAAAAAGCCGTATTATTAACGCTATTTATCCAGTAGGGAGTAAATTACCGTCAGAAAGATTGATATGCGAAGAGTTAAAAGTTAGTCGTTCAGTTGTAAGAGAAGCAATAATAATGCTTGAAGTTGAAGGTTTCGTTGATGCTCGAAAAGGGTCAGGTATCCATGTTATAGCAAATAATCAACAAAACACTAATATATTATCAAACTCACAAGGTTTAAATTTTGCAACAACTGGGCCCTTTGAACTATTACAAGCTCGCCAATTAATAGAAAGCAATATTGCTGAGTTTGCCGCAACACAAATTACAAAAGATGACATTGTAAAATTATTAGAAATACAACATAACGCGAAAAAAGAAGATCACTATCGCAATTCTAGTTGGGATTTAAAATTCCATACACAAATTGCCATGATTACGCGTAACACTGCTTTGATAACAATTGTAGAAGAAGCATGGCAACAACGAATGCTAAACCCTTTATGGAAAAAGCTTCATGAACATATACAACATCAAGATATTGATAGCTGGTGGGATGAACATGATAAAATTCTTGAAGCTCTCATCAACCGTGATCCTAAAGCTGCCAAATTAGCTATGTGGCAACATTTAGAAAACACAAAAAAAATGTTATTTGATGCAACTAGTGAAGATTTTGAAACCAAGCGAGATCACTACCTTTTTTCTGATAATCCGGTTATAGGTATCAATGAAAATAATCAAAATTAATTTTTAACTTAACTTATAATTTTTGCCAAACCAATTATTCTTTATAAATTCTAAAGACTGTTGATCTTTTAATAAAAAAATAAAAAGGCATAAAATAAAAAGACGAAACTGCTTGCAGTGGAATATATAAAACTGCAACATTAAAAAAACAATAATTTGATTTATTATAAAATGAGCTTGCCATAAATTATCCTAAAAAAAGTGAACCACTGCAATTGAATATGCAGAGCTAAGAATTTAGCTTTAAACATACATTTAAAACCAAAAGTTATGCAAAAAGTAAAAGTTTTATAAAAAGAAAATAGGTTAAAATTAACAAAAAGGTATATAAATAAATAAAAAAAACAAATAAAAAACAGAAAAATATTATCCAGACCACAATCGAACAAACAACTCCTTATCTAAATAAATTTTTTCTCTACTATTAATTGTAGCCATTTTAGTGAAATGGCTTATTCGTTAGTAACCTTTATTATCTTAATCAAAAAAAATATAACTAACTGAATATATTATTAAATAATTTATAGTAAGAGGTTTTTTATGCCTAAAAGAAATAATCGTGTTCGATTCCATATAGCAATACTTATGTTATTTGCTATTGTGATTAATTATTTAGATAGAACTGTAATGTCTGCAGCTGCACCTATTATTGCTATTGATTTAAATATTTCACCTGAAGCGATGGGATGGATCATGTCTGCATTTTTCTTAAGCTATGCATGTTGCCAAATTCCTGCTGGATTCCTTGCAGATCGTTTTGGACAAAGAACAACTCTTGCAGGTTCGGTAACTTGGTGGTCTTTAGCAACAGGTGCAACAGCACTCGCAACATCTCCTATCGGTTTTATTTTTGCTAGGGTGTTTATGGGGATTGGAGAAGCTGCCGCATATCCTTGTAATGGGGGGATTACAGCAAAATGGTTCCCTGATCGAGAAAGAGGACGCGTTACTGCACTATTTGATAGTGGTTCACGTTTTGGTACGGCATTCACCATGCCTCTTGTGGTTTGGATTATTGCTGCCTGGGGTTGGCATGCTGCGTTTTTTATTTGTGGAGCTTTAGGGCTTATTTGGGTTGTTTGGTGGTTATGTGTTTATCGAGACCCAGAACAACACCCTAGCATCAGTACAAAAGAATTAAAATACATTCGTGACGGTCAAATCAAAAAAGAAGGAATAGATACTATACAACCAATGAAATGGTATCAATTATTAAAATATCGTAATGTGCTTGCCATGTGTATTGGATTTTTTATGCTTAATTACGCAGTCTACTTTTTTATTACTTGGTTCCCAACCTATTTAATGAAAGAACGAGGCTTAAGTTTAACTGAAATGGGCATTCTTGCTATGTTACCGCCTTTATGTGGAATCATTGGACAATGGATTGGAGGTTGGTTAACTGACTTTATTTACATAAAAACAGATAACATTAATCTTGCCAGAAAACTTAATCTGGTCGGTGGTATGTTAATTGCAACATCAATTTCATTTGCTGGTTTAGTTAATTCTATAGCCATAATGATGACTCTGCTTTGTATTTCATATATTGGTCTTGCTTTTGCTGGTTCAGCCATTTGGTGCCTACCAGGCGATGTTGCGCCAAGAAATATGACATCTGTTTTAGGCGGGATCCAAAATACGGTTTCAAATTGCGGAGGTATATTAGGTCCAATTGTAACAGGATATATTATTGGTGCAACAGGCTCATTTATGTATGCGTTAGTAGTTTCAGGTTGTGCTTGTGCAATAGGAGCACTTGTCTACTTATTTGTATTGAAAGATATTAAACCAATTACAGAAAATCAAACTACTTTATAACTTAGCCATTTTATTAGAAGATCCTATTAAAAATATTTGGTAGGATTTTCTTAAACTCTTATTATTATAATAACATTATCGAGAAAAATAATATGGGCAGAAGTCAAACATTAAGGCAAAATACCATTAATCAATTTATTGATTGCATTAATAACAAAATATTATCATTTCCATTACCTTCTATTTCAATTCTTGCTGATGCATTTAATGTTAGTAGAACAACTATCCGGGCAGTACTTGAGCATTTGTGCAAAAAAGAAATCCTACTATTGAATAACAATGAATACCATTTATTACGAGAACCAACAAATGAGGATAAGATAGTTTGTATTTTTGAAAAAAGATCGGTTCAAGATAAAAAATTCGAAACCTATTTTTACCATTTAATAAATAACAAGAAATTATTACCAGGCGATAATTTTAATGAAATTCAACTAGCTAAAGACACAAATGTAAATCCCATTGTTGTTCGTGAATTTTTATTACGTTTTTTACATTATGGGCTTATTAATAACATAAAAAAGGGAGAGTGGGAACTAGTTACATTTGGTAAAGATTATGTAGAAAATCTTTATGAATTTAGGAGTGTTTTAGAAATATTTGCTCTTAAAGCATTTATGATCCAACCTGATAATCATATCAACTGGATAAAAGCACGAGAGTTATTACAACGCCATAAGAATTTTCAAAAAAACATTCAAGATGAATATACACTTTTTTCAACACTCGATCGTGATTTTCATCAGTTAATTTTATCTTGTAATGATAATCCTTTTTTCATGCAGTCTTTTGATTTAATTTCTGTTATATTTCATTTTCATTATCAGTGGGATAACAGTAATTTAAAAGAACGTAATAGTATTGCTGTATCGGAGCATATTGCAGTATTAACAGCAATTTTACAAAAAAATGAACAGGCTGCCATCTCAGCGTTGTGCCGACATTTAAATACAGCTAAAACATCAATGCAAGAATCAATTGGTGGAACATTACCTATAAAAAACAGATAAAAAACAAAAAATTTTTATATTCAACACGAAACAACTAAAAAAATAAATACTACTTTTTATCTTCTTTTATAGTTCTCTTTACTTACTAGCTAATAACTTAATAAAGAGAACTATTATATGAATAAACAACTAAATAGATCTAATTTTCCTGGTCCAAATTATCCTGAAAAGATTATCCAATTTGGTGAAGGTAATTTTTTAAGAGCGTTTATTGATTGGATTATTGATAATCTAAACCAAAAAACAGACTTCAATAGTGGTGTAACAATCATAAGACCTATTGATACCCATCAACCATCCATTAATGAACAAGATGGACTTTATACAACTATTGTCCGAGGTCTTAATGAACAAGGTAACACAATTGCTACCCCCAGAATTATCTACTCAGTTAATCGTGAAATCTTGATATATCAAGATTATCAATTATATTTAAAATGCGCTGAAAATCCTGATTTAGAGTTTATTTTTTCAAATACAACTGAAGCAGGAATAGCCTTTAGCGATAAGGATAAAGCTAGCGATACACCACCAACAACTTTCCCTGCGAAATTAACGTGTTTTTTATATCATCGATTCGAATTTTTTACCGGAAAAAGGGATAAAGGTTTAATTATTATTCCATGTGAACTAATTGATTATAATGGCGAAAGGCTAAAAGAGTTGGTACTAGAATATGCAAATTTGTGGCAACTTGGTGATAGTTTTATTACGTGGATAAACGAAAGTAATACATTTTGCTCAACATTAGTAGATCGTATTGTAACAGGTTACCCAAAAGATGAGACCACACAAATTGAACAACAACTGGGCTACCAAGACCAATTTTTAGATACAGCAGAATACTTTTATTTATTTGTTATCCAAGGACCAAATTGGTTAAAACAAAAATTAAACCTTAACCAAGCAGACTTAAACATTTTAGTTGTTGATGATATCAAACCTTACAAAGAAAGAAAAGTTGGCATCTTAAATGGTGCTCATACAGCTATGGTTCCCGTCGCTTATCTTGCTGGACTGCGTACTGTAGGTCAATGTATGGATAATCCGCAAATTGAAACATTTGTTAAAAATCTCCTAATTCAAGAAGTGATCCCGACTCTATCTTTGGATCAGGATCAGTTAAAACAATTTACTGATGAAGTATTAAAACGTTTTAAAAATCCATTCATTAAACATGAATTAATGTCTATTTCATTAAATTCATTAACGAAATTCAAAACTCGTTTGTTACCACAATTATTAACCTATAGCAAACAATTTAACCAACCGCCAAAATATATTTCCTTTGCTTTAGCTGCTCTTATTGCCTTTTATCGTGGAGAGTATCAAGGCCAAACTATTCCATTAACTGATGATGAACATTTATTAGCAAAATTTAATCAATGGTACCCTCTTTACCAAAATGATGTAAAAACATTAGTAACAAACATCTTAAAAATGACAGAGCATTGGGGAATAGATTTAAATCATATTGCTGGATTAAACGATTTAGTAACGGAATATCTGGAAAATATTTTATCCCATGATATTAAAGATTATATTCCAAACCATTAAACCTTAGGAGTCAAATTAATGCCTAAAATGAAATATATTGTTATTCCAGAACCTGGAAAAGTTGAAATCAAAGAAATGGAAAAACCCACTTTACAAAAGGGAGAAGCAATCTTAAGAGTATTATATGGTGGGATTTGTGGTTCAGACATGGGGACGTACAAAGGTACTTTTCTTTATGCTAGTTATCCTCGCATTCCTGGTCATGAATTTTCGGCCGAAGTTGTTGAAGTAGATGATAATGAGCATGGAATCGAAAAAGGGATGATTGTTACAGCAAATCCTTACTTTAATTGTGGTATATGTTACTCTTGCCGACGTGGGTTTATCAATTGCTGCACACGGAATCAAACACTTGGCGCACAGCGTGATGGTATTTTTAGAGAATATTACAGTATGCCAATTGAACGTATTTATGATGGTAAAGGATTAGATGCATTAACACTTTCAATGATTGAGCCATTTTGCATTAGCTATCATTCAGTTCAACGCACATCTGTAAAAGAAGGAGATAGAGTATTAATTGTTGGTGCCGGACCTATCGGTTTATTTGCTGTTATGGCTGCTATATTAAAAGGGGCTGAGGTTTATGTAAGTGACGTCATGCAATCACGATTAGATAAAGCTTTATCATTAGGTGCAAAAGGTGTTATTCGAACAGATAAAGAAAATTTTGAAGAAAAAGTAAAAAACTTCACTCAAGGTGATGGTTTTGATGTTTGCATTGAATGTGCTGGGTTACCACAAACTTTCCAAAATTGCATTGATGCCGCAGCTTACCAAGGTCGCATTGGTTTAGTTGGTGTTAGTAAGCAAAAATTAGATTTTGCCTTTACTCAAATTCAAACAAAAGAGTTAGATATTTTTGGTTCTCGTAATGCTCTCAAAAAAGACTTTATCGAATTAATCAATCTAGTCAGCTCAGGAAAATGTGATGTTAAAAAAATCATTACTGATGTATACCAATTAACTGATGCTGAAAAGGCATTCAAAGAAATGCAAGATGATCCTAGTGCTCGACTAAAATCAGTAATAAAAATCAGTTAACATAATAACAGTTTTCCAATTAATTCCGCTATAAAAATAGCGGAATTGTGCATTATAGGAATGAGTTTATGAAAAAAACAATTAAAATAAACGATAATGATAACGTCATTATTGCATTAGAGCCATTACATCAAGGCGATATAATCATTAGCGAACCATTGGTAACTCAACACCAAATCATTGTGTTACAGGATATTCCTTCAGGTCATAAAATAGCAATTAAACCAATTGAACAAGGTGAAAATATTGTAAAGTACGGTTTCCCTATTGGCCATGCAACACAGGCGATTAAAATAGGCGAACATGTACATACTCATAACGTAAAAACGAATCTTGGTAAGCTTAATGAGTATCAATATCAACCATCTATAAAGGAAATCTCAACACAAATTAGCGATAAAGAAGTCAATCTTTATCGAAGAAAAAATAAAGATGTTGGTATTCGTAATGAACTTTGGATCATTCCTACTGTGAGCTGTGTTAATGGTATTGCTGAACAGATTCGTAAACAGTTTTTAGCTGATATTTCTCAAGATCCCTTACAAAAATCATCTAATTTTGATGGTGTTCATCTACTTTCACACCCATATGGTTGTTCACAATTAGGTCTCGATCATCAAACCACTAAAACCATATTACAAGATATGGTCAAACATCCTAATGCAGGTGGTGTTTTAGTTATTGGTTTAGGTTGTGAAAATAATCAAGTTAAGGCATTTAAAGAAAGCCTTGGAGAGTATGATAATGAACGAGTGCGTTTCATGATCGCTCAAGACATTGAAGATGAAATTACAGAAGGTGTCAACTATTTGCACGAACTATATCAAATAATGAAATCTGATCAACGTCAACAAGGTAAACTAAGTGAACTTAAATTTGGCCTTGAATGTGGTGGCTCTGATGGATTATCTGGCATTACTGCTAACCCATTATTAGGCAAATTTTCTGATTATATAATTATACATGGCGGCACAAGTGTACTAACTGAAGTTCCCGAGATGTTCGGTGCAGAAACGATTTTAATGTCTCACTGTATTAATAAACAAACATTTGAAAAAACCGTAAATATGGTTAACAACTTCAAACATTATTTTATGTCATATAATCAACCTATTTACGAAAATCCCTCCCCAGGCAATAAAGTAGGCGGTATTACTACACTAGAAGACAAATCTTTAGGTTGCACACAAAAAGCGGGAAATAGTGCAGTTATTGATGTTTTAGAATATGGTGAAAGACTTCAAAAAACTGGGTTAAATTTATTATCTTCTCCTGGTAATGATGCTGTTGCAACAGGAGCATTAGCCGCAGCAGGCTGTCATATGGTGCTATTTTCCACAGGAAGAGGAACTCCTTATGGTGGTGTAGTACCAACCGTAAAAATTTCAACCAATTCAGCTCTGGCTCAAAAAAAGAAGAACTGGATTGATTTTGATGCTGGGCAATTAGTAAATGGGGTCAAAATGGACAAATTATTAGAACAATTTATTGATCTAATTATACAACTTGTTAATGGTAAACAAACATGTAATGAAATTAATCAATTTAGAGATTTATCTATTTTTAAAAATGGAGTGATTGAATAATTTTCTCTTATCTTGTTATGATTGCTCAAATTTAATTTTTAATATAACTCTTGATGAAAACTGAACAAAAAGTAACTTATTATATATTAAATTTGAGCGGAAGATAATCAATTAACGCTGGTCATCAACAGTTACACCTGCTGGCGGAGTAAATTTAAATTTATCTAATGCGACTTTACCTAGTGTTTGTCGAAACAAGTCATAAAAACTACGTTGGCCATCTTCTTCTATAATAGTAAAGTTAGAAATCATACCTGTAGGTAATACCGAAATAATAAAGTCTTGATTAGACCCATCTGTTGGTTTTAGGGTAAACGAATCTTGTTTACGAGTGACATTATAAACATTCCAAATTGGGTTCTGACTGTCAGTAATTAGTAACATTAATCGGTTATCAATCGCTTTTTTCAAGTCCATTACACTAACTTGTTGAACTGCTGGTGTATATACCCACATATTCTTTCCATCAGAAATAATCGATGTTTCATCAGGTTCATTCATCGTCCAATTAAAATAGTAAGGTCTACTAACCCATAAATCGCCTTTACCTTCTTGTACTTGTTGATTATCGGCCGTTTTCACATCTTGCGAAAACCTTGCATAAAACCCGTCAATTTTATCTAAACGTTGTTGTAATACTTCTTTATCGCCAGCCCATGCAGATAAACTAACTAATGCTCCAATTAAAAGTAAAAACTTTTTCATAGCCAATCCTTATGTATTTCTTCTATAAAAATATGTTAAATATATTTTGATTACTATATAAGATTGAAATATTACCGTTTTTATTCTAGTGGGGAAAGATATTTTCTTTTTTCACTTACAAAATAACAAGTATATAATAGGTTTTATTTTACAAATGCGGATAAATACCTGCCATGCCGAGTATGTCTTTTGAATTTACTACTGATGAATTTAAACCATTAGCAGCTAGAATGCGCCCACGTAATCTAGCTGAATATATAGGTCAATCTCATCTATTGGGGAAAGATAAACCGCTACCAAAAGCAATTGAAGCTGGAAATTTACACTCAATGATCCTTTGGGGGCCGCCTGGCACTGGCAAAACAACTTTAGCTGAAATTATTGCTCATCATGCTAATGCTAAAGTTGAACGAGTTTCTGCCGTTACATCTGGCATAAAAGATATTCGTGAAGCAATTGAACGTGCTAAAATTAATCAGCAAGTAGGGATCCGCACTATATTATTTGTTGACGAAGTTCATCGTTTTAATAAAAGTCAACAAGATGCGTTTTTGCCTTATGTCGAAAACGGTACTGTTACGTTTATTGGAGCAACAACTGAAAACCCATCATTTGAATTAAATTCTGCGTTATTATCTCGTGCAAGAGTCTATTTACTCAAATCATTAACCAACCATGACATTGAACAAATTTTACAGCAGGCAATGGATGATCCTAAGCGTGGTTATGGTAATAAAAACATCAATCTACCTGAAGAAATAAAAAAACAAATTGCAGAATTCGTTGGTGGCGATGCGAGGCGAGCACTCAATACTCTTGAACTATTAATTGACATGTCAGATGGGCATGAACTTACACCTGATTTACTCAAAGAAGTTATGGGAGAACGTAGTGCGAGATTCGATAATCAAGGCGATCGTTTTTACGATTTAATTTCCGCGGTACATAAATCAATACGTGGTTCCGCACCTGATGCCGCTCTTTATTGGTATGCCAGAATTATCTCTGCTGGGGGGGATCCGCTTTATGTTGCACGTCGATTATTAGCCATTGCTTCGGAAGATGTTGGTAATGCCGATCCTAGAGCTATGCAAGTCGCGCTTGCCGCATGGGACTGCTTTACAAGAGTTGGTCCTGCTGAAGGTGAACGTGCAATTGCACAAGCAATCATCTATATTGCTTGTGCACCAAAAAGTAATGCTGTTTACCTTGCATTTAAACAAGCAATGACTGATGCCAAATCAAAACCTGATTACGATGTTCCTGAGCATTTACGCAACGCCCCAACAAACTTAATGAAAAACTTAGGTTATGGCGCTGAGTATCGTTACGCCCACGATGAACCCAACGCTTTCGCAGCAGGTGAAAATTACTTCCCGCCAGAAATGGCTAATACAAAATATTATCGCCCAACAACTCGTGGTGCTGAAAAAAATTATACTGAAAAATTAGCATGGATAGAAGAACAAAACCTCTCAAGCTCTATTCAACGTTATAAGTCTAAAAAATAGAGGCTATGATTATTTTTATAAAAATATTTTGAAAGAATTTGATCTAATGAAATACTAAATCAATAATCTTCAACTAAAAATAAAAGAAGATAACAAAAATACTTGTAAAATAGAGAGTAGTATTTCTATGTACTAATTTGTGTACCCTACTTTCAAATCTTAAAATAATGTTAAAAACTTTCAGGAAAGTATGTGTTTGAGTATAAAATATTAAATAATAAAGTACTATTTATCTAAAAATAGCAATCAAATTCTTGTACAAAAAGTACATTTTAACTCATGCAAATTTTTACTTTGTCGATAATCAGTTAAATGATATCGATAGCACGACGTTAACTTGCATAAGTTATTCTTATCATTTTTTATGAAAAATAAATTTTAACTATTAAAATCAATAACGTTTTATTTTAATTAATAAATTTTAACCATTGATTAATAATACTACATATAGTGACAAATTCAATTAATAGGTACTATATATTGTATATTTTGATAAACATCAATTATCATAATTAAAAATATACTTTAACATTGGAATGAAAGAATGAATAAATCAATACTCGTTACCAAACGAGATGGAAAGAAAGAACCAATAAACCTTGATAAAATCCACCGTGTTATTACATGGGCTGCTGAAGGATTAGAAAATGTTTCTGTTTCTCAGGTTGAATTACGTTCACATATTCAATTTTATGATGGTATTCGTACATCGGATATTCATGAGACAATTATTCGTGCTGCAGCCGATCTGATCTCACAAGAAGCGCCAGACTATCAATATTTAGCCGCACGCTTAGCAATCTTTCATTTACGTAAAAAAGCCTTTAATCAATTTACCCCACCTTCACTTTATGAACATGTTAAAAAATTGGTCGATAACGAGCTTTATGATAAACACTTGCTTGAAGATTATACGCAAGAAGAATTTGAACAAATGGATAAGATTATCGATCACTGGCGAGATATGTCTTTTTCGTATGCCGCAGTTAAACAACTTGAAGGAAAATATCTAGTACAAAATCGTGTCACTGGCGAGATTTATGAAAGCGCGCAGTTTTTATATATTCTAGTTGCAGCTTGCCTTTTCGCTAATTATCCTAAAGATACACGTCTTAGTTATATCAAACGCTTTTATGATGTCGTTTCAACCTTTAAAATTTCGCTACCAACGCCAATTATGGCGGGGGTTCGTACTCCTACTCGACAGTTCAGTTCTTGCGTATTAATTGAATGTGATGATAGTTTAGATTCTATTAACGCCACAGCAAGCGCTATTGTTAAATATGTATCACAACGGGCAGGAATTGGAGTTAATGCAGGGCGAATTCGTGCGTTAGGAAGCTCAATTCGTGGTGGTGAAGCTTTTCATACAGGCTGCATTCCATTTTATAAATATTTCCAAACAGCGGTTAAATCTTGTTCGCAAGGTGGTGTGCGAGGAGGAGCAGCAACTGTTTTCTATCCTCTTTGGCATTTAGAAGTTGAAAGTTTATTAGTATTACGTAACAACCGTGGCGTTGAAGAAAATCGTGTCCGCCATTTAGACTATGGCGTACAAATCAATAAATTAATGTATCAACGTTTAATCAAAAACGAAAATATTACCTTATTTAGCCCATCGGACGTTCCTGGTCTTTATGATGCTTTCTTTGCCGATCAAGATAAATTTGAAACGCTTTATAAACAATATGAACAATATCCAAATATTCGCAAACGCGAAGTTAAAGCCGTTGAACTCTTTGCATTATTAATGCAAGAGCGCGCATCAACTGGGCGTATTTATATCCAAAATGTCGATCACTGTAATACTCACAGCCCATTTAATGCACAATTAGCACCTGTTCATCAATCTAATTTATGTATGGAAATTGCACTGCCAACAAAACCTCTTAATAACGTTAATGATGAACATGGCGAAATTGCCCTTTGCACATTATCAGCCTTTAATTTAGGTAAAATAGAATCTCTAGATGACTTTGAAGAGTTAGCCGATTTAGCGGTACGCGCTCTTGATTCACTACTTGATTACCAAAATTATCCTGTACCTGCAGCTCGTCATTCTTCATTAAATCGTCGTACATTAGGTATTGGTGTTATTAACTATGCCTATTATTTAGCAAAACATGGGGTTAAATATTCCGATGGCAGCGCCAACAATTTAACTCACCGTACCTTTGAAGCAATGCAATACTATTTGCTAAAAGCATCGAATAATCTAGCTAAAGAAAAGGGATCCTGCCCATTATTTAGTCAAACCACATATTCGCAAGGTATTTTACCTATTGATACTTATAAAAAAGATTTAGATACCATTACTAAAGAGCCATTACACTATGACTGGGAATCACTACGAGCATCAATTAAAACCTATGGACTTCGTAATTCGACATTATCGGCATTAATGCCATCAGAAACTTCGTCACAAATTTCCAATGCAACAAATGGTATTGAACCACCACGTGGTTTTATTAGTGTAAAAGCATCAAAAGATGGTATTTTAAAACAAGTGGTTCCTGAGTATAACCATCTGAAAAATTTTTACGAATTACTTTGGCAAATTCCAAATAACACTGGTTATTTACAATTAGTAGGCATCATGCAGAAATTTATTGATCAATCAATTTCTGCTAATACTAATTATGATCCGGCTAAGTTCCCAAATAATAAAGTACCCATGAAACAGCTATTATCAGACTTATTGACTGCTTATAAATTTGGCGTAAAAACACTCTATTATCATAATACACGCGATGGCGCTGAAGATATTCAAGGTGATATTGTTCCAACAACCCATTCGGATGATGGCTGTGAAGGTGGCGCTTGCAAAATTTAACCTTGATTAAAACTAAATAGCTACACGCTAAAATTCAATTTTTTATCGGGGAAAACTAGTAATTTCCCCATTCAACTTGCCTTTTACACTGTCAAAAGGAAGCGGTAAAAGCAACAGTAAATGAGTAGGAGTTCTTTTATGAGTATGAATTACAGTACCTTTTCGCAAGTGCATAACGACCAGCTTAAAGAACCAATGTTCCTTGGACAATCAGTGAATGTTGCGCGTTATGATCAACAAAAATATGAGATGTTTGAAAAGCTAATTGAAAAACAACTTTCTTTCTTTTGGCGCCCAGAAGAAGTCGATATTTCACAAGACCGTATTGATTATGCTGCGTTACCAGAGCATGAAAAACATATTTTTATCAGCAACTTAAAATATCAAACTCTGCTTGATTCTATCCAAGGCCGTAGCCCTAATGTTGCTTTACTGCCACTTATTTCAATACCTGAATTGGAAACATGGGTAGAAACTTGGTCGTTTTCTGAAACCATTCATTCTCGTTCATATACTCATATCATTCGTAATATCGTTAACGATCCATCTGTGGTTTTTGATGATATTGTCACAAATAAAGAAATTCAAAAACGTGCTGGGGACATTGCAGGTTATTATGATGATCTTATTAGCTATGCAAGTTACTATAATTTATTTGGTGAGGGTGAACATAACATCAATAATCGCACTGTTTGCATTAATTTACGTGAACTTAAAAAGAAACTTTACTTATGTTTAATGAGTGTCAATGCACTTGAGGCTATTCGCTTCTATGTTAGTTTTGCCTGCTCATTTGCTTTTGCTGAACGAGAACTAATGGAAGGGAATGCCAAAATCATTAAGCTTATTGCCCGCGACGAAGCGCTACATTTAACTGGCACTCAGTTTATGATCAACACACTACGCAGTGGTGAAGACGATCCCGAAATGGCTGAAATTGCCAAAGAATGTGAACAAGATTGTTATAAATTATTTTTACAAGCCGCTAATCAAGAAAAACAATGGGCAGAGTACCTGTTTGAAGGTGGCTCAATGATTGGTTTAAATAAAGATATATTATGCCAATATGTCGAGTATATAACGAACATTCGTATGCAAGCAGTCGGACTAAAATTACCCTTTGAAGCTAAATCCAATCCAATTCCATGGATTAATAACTGGCTTGTTTCTGATAATGTGCAAGTAGCACCACAAGAAGCCGAAATGAGCTCATATTTAGTTGGACAAATTGATTCTGAAATTAATGAAGATGATTTAAGCGATTTTACTTTATAATTTTATACTCAAACACATACTTACCTGAAACTTTTTTACAAAGGGAACAAATTATTGTTCCTTTTGTATAATTAATATCAATCACTAACAATTTGCTTTCTTATAACCGTAGCTTGACAGTCATTTAAAATCGGGTAACGATATAGTTATTGAATTGTCTTAATTTGATAATATAGCTATGACTAAAACCCATTTGTGTTACCCTGTCTCTCCTCTTGATTTCAGTGATGAACAGATAAATATTACATATCTAAAACAACAGATTGAGGAGTTTCAACAGTGGTCCATGGTTCAGTTTGAACAACAAGCTGACATTGATACCTTAGTGCATTTACGCAGTCAATTTATTGACCGTTTACTTGAGCGCTTATGGCGTTTTTATCAAATACCTAAACATGTTTCTTCCTTCTTTAAACGTAATCGTATCGCTTTGATTGCTGTTGGTGGTTATGGTCGAGCGGAATTACACCCACTGTCAGATATTGATATTTTAATTTTAAGTGATTATCCGTTAACTAAAGAGATAGAAAAACAGATCAGTGATTTAGTCCGCTTGTTATGGGATTTGCATTTAGATATAGGGCACAGTGTTAGAACATTAAGAATCTGCCTACAAGAAGCAAAAAATGATATCACAATAATGACTAATTTGATTGAATCAAGGCTTATTTCTGGCAATCAATTACTATTAGATGAACTACACAAGCAAATTTTTAGCGATAAAATCTGGCCGTCTCGTGCTTTTTATAAGGCAAAAATACAAGAACAACATGAACGTCATAAGCAATATCACAGCACCTCTTATAACCTAGAGCCTGATTTGAAAAATAGTCCGGGTGGATTGCGAGATATGCAAATTATTCAATGGATAGCGATTCGTCACTTTGGTGGCGAATTTCTACAAAAAATAGCTGATTTCAACTATTTAACCCCTGAAGATATTGAAGACTTTAAAACTTGTCGTAAATTTTTATGGAGAATACGTTTTGCGCTTCATTGTGTCATAACTCGTTATGATAATCGTTTGTTATTCGATCGTCAGTTAAGCATTGCTAACATGTTAGGTTATCAAGGCGAAGGTAATGCTCCTGTTGAGAAGATGATGCATGATTATTATCGTGTTGCTCACAATATTACTGAACTTAATCAAATGTTATTACAACTGTTTTATGAATCTATACTTGAACATAATCCACACAACAAACCTTACGATATTGATAAATATTTTCAAGTTCGAGACAACCTAATTGATGTAAAAGATAATGACATTTTCAAAAAAGATCCCGTCATGATTATGCAGCTTTTTCACACTATTTTGTTGAATCCTCAAGTTATAGGACTGTATTCTAATACAATTAGACAGTTACGTTCCGCTCGGCGCACACTAACCACTTTACTTTGTGAAGATGCAAAAGCAAGAGCGTTTTTTATGTCGATTATCAAGCACCCAGATGCAATTAATAAAGCCATTTTACCAATGCATAAATACGGTATACTTTCTGTCTATATACCGGGTTGGAAGCATATATCTGGTATGATGCAATTTGATCTGTTCCATGCTTACACTGTTGATGAACATACCATCCGCTTACTGCTTGAACTTGATAGTCTTAAAACCGAAAGTGGCAAACAAAAACATCCTAATAGTGCAAAAGTATTTGCTAAATTACCTAAACTCGAATTATTGGTAATTGCTGGTCTATTTCATGATATTGGCAAAGGTAGGCATGGCGATCACTCGGAAATTGGCGCTCATTTAGTTGAAAAATTTTGTCAACTACACGAACTCGAAACCAAAGATACTGATTTAATTTGCTGGTTAGTACGTTATCACCTACTGATGTCTGTTACCGCCCAAAGCAGAGATTTACAAGATCCTGCGGTAATTGGAGAATTTGTTCAATTGGTCAAAAGTAAGCGTCGCTTACAGTATTTGTTATGCCTAACAGTAGCTGATGTTTGTGCTACAAACGAAACGCTTTGGAATAATTGGAAACAAAGTTTAATGCGCGAACTCTATCTTAGTGCAGCAAGTTCCTTTGACTCTGGTATACACCAAATACCCGAACAGCGAAGTGTTGCACGTAAAAATAAGCAAGAGGCATTAACCATTTTAGTTAAACAAAATTATGATGAACAAATTATTAAAGAGCTTTGGCAAAACTATCGCATTGACTACTTTGTCCGTTATACAACCGAACAAATTGTATGGCATGCAAAAATTTTATTGCAACATGACTTGGGCAAAACATTAGTAGCCATAAATCCAAATCCATCTCATGGTGGTAGTGAGCTTTTTATTTATTCGCCAGATAGACCTTATCTATTTGCAACTGTGTGTAATACGCTAAGTATGCATAATTTAACTATTCATGATGCACTTATCATTACGAATAAAAAAGGATTTGCACTCGATACATTTATCGTATTAGAGCCTAATGGACAGACTGTACAAGAAGATAGAAACCAAGGTCTAGTAAATGCACTTGATAAAGCACTACAACAACCTGTATACAAACCTGTCACCATAAAACCACCGAAACAACGATTGCGATCGTTTTCAGTGCCGACTCAGGTTAACTTTCTTTCAGCCTTTAATGACAGCCAAACCTATATGAAGCTCATAGCACTTGATAGACCGGGATTGCTGGCTTGTGTGGGCGAAATATTTGCTAATTTAGATTTATCATTACGTAGCGCTAAAATAGCAACTATCGGCGAACATATTGAAGATCTGTTTATTCTAACTGATAAAAACAATCAAGCGCTTGATGATGAAACATGTCAAAAACTTCGAGAATCAATCATTATAACTCTTGATTCAATGAATTAATTTAATTAACCAAAAGATATAACTTATGCAATTTTTTATTATCTTATTTCCTATTTTTTGTATCTTTATTGTAGGTTTTATCGCACAAAAAGCCTTAAAATTTGATGTCGCCAACTTATCGAAAATGTCACTTTATGTGCTATCGCCCTTTTTGGCATTTAAAACGTTTTATACTCATACTTTAACCACAGATTATCTATTTTATATTGGTTATGTCTTTGGTTTATGCTTTTCATTAGTCATTATCGTCTCAATTTGGTCGATACTCATGAAGTATTCAGTTAAAGAGCGCTGTGCAATGATTTTGAGTTCCTGTTTTATGAACAATGGTAACTATGGTACTCCTGTACTATTAATCTTTTTTGGAGCAGTCGGCTTTGATCTTGGCGTAATAATGATGGTATTACAACAGTTTGTAATGAGCACTGTCGGCATTTACTATGCGGCTAAAGGTAGCGCTCATAATGATATTGTAAATCAAAAAGACGTTATTAATAAAGTTATTCGCATGCCTGTAGCGTATGGTGCTTTTTTAGGTATTATTTTCCAATTGTGTCACATCCCTTTATCTAAATCGATTATGACTTCAATCGGAATGATCGGTGACGCATCAATTGTAGTGATCATGATTATTTTGGGCATGCAACTGGCAAAAATAAAACTTACTCAGCTTGATTATCCTAAAATCTCATTTGCCTTGCTTGCACGTATGGTGATTTCACCAATTGTGGCATTTTGTATGGTTTACTTTATGCCAATTGAGCCTGTTTATAAACAAGTTTTAATTGTCCTAGCTGCAATGCCAAGTGCCGCCAATACCACATTAATGTCAGTACAATTTGATAGTCACCCAGAACTGGTATCAAGTGCGACCTTGCTCAGTACTTTATTAAGCTTGATCACTCTTCCTATTGTGCTTGGATTAGTTGGAACACCAATTCCATTTTAGTAAAACCTGTCTTTTTAAAAGAGGCAGGTGTTATACAAATTTTTCAAAAATTAATTATTCATACTCTAACTATTATCGATAAACTAATTTTCAGTAAGAATAATCCTCTCCTTGCCATTCTTTTTCAAATTGTTTAACAAACTGAACTAAAAAATGATGTCTTGGCTCGGCTAGCTTTTTAGCTATGGGGGTATTCATCATATCTTTAAGTAAAAAAAGTTTTTCATAAAAATGATTAATAACGGTATTAGGATGTTTATAATTATTTTCATCCAGTGAAGTTCGTGGTGAAATATTAGGATCGTACATAATATTATGCTTATTACCGCCATAATAAAAGGTGCGAGCAATACCAATTGCACCCAATGCATCTAAACGATCGGCATCTTGTACGATCTGCCCTTCTAGTGATAATTCTTTTTTCTGATTAAGATTTTTTCGATATGACATATTCTCGATGATAGCAAAAATCATCTTAATTTCGGTGTCGGTAAGTGTTAGAGACGTTAAATAATCACGCAATTCCATTATTGCTTGACTCACATCAGCAACCACTTTTTCATCAATCACATCATGTAAATAAGCGCTAACAATCACAATAAAACCGTTCGCTTTTGGTTCATGCTGTAAAATCTTTTTTGCTAACTTTACAACACGTTCAATGTGCGCCATATCATGACCAGAAAAATCATTGGATAGTTTCTGTTTAACAAAAGATTGAACATCCAAAACAAGCTTTTGTTGTTCCTTTGTTAAGAAGGTATTTGATAATTCGTTCATCTCATTTTTACTCAACAAATTAATTAAAGACAGAATGATAAACACATAAAAATTTTATGTATATATATGCTAAATAATTAGCAAATACGTTATTTAATATAGTAAATCAATATCAATTTAGGCTAAATAGATAGTCTTATTATTTTTATATGAAATATCTACATATAGAAAAACATTGAATGTAAATATTTTTTATCTTTTTTTTATTTTATCACGATTGTTTTCACTAAAATGGAAAGGTAGAATGCGCACATCAAAATATTATCAAAGCAAATATTGGAGTTGATTAAGTGAAAATATCAACGCGTAAAGTTTTGCCTTGGCAGTTAATAGAATACTTCACTCGTTATCGCCAATTTATAGCTCTACTATTTGGTCTATCTATTTTTTTTATAGCACTGATTGTGTGTTGGCACTTACTTAAGGCAATCAATCTTAATGAACTAAAAAGAGCTATTCATCACCTTTCAATGCCTACAATTTTATTTTCGTGTTTATCTGCCATTGGTAGTTATTTAATGTTGATCTGCTACGAATGGTCAGCTGCACGTTATGCGGGCGTCAAATTGAAACCCACAACTATTGTACTAGGCGGAATTTGTGCCTCAGCTATCGGTAATGCAATCGGATTGTCGGCATTATCTGGTGGTGCGGTGCGTTGTCGTCTCTATTTTAAACAAGGATTAACAACTATTGATGTTGCCAGAATGTCAATTTTTGTTACCTTATCATTAGGATTCACTTTACCATTATTAGCAGCGATTACCGCTTTAATTCATCCCAAAAATACGATGTTAGCTTTGCATTTATCAGCAAATAGTGTGTGGATAATTGCATGTAGCGTAATTTGCTTTTATGGTGTGCTATTTATCTTTTTGCAAAATAACCGATTAGCAGAAAAACCAAATAACAACACCCAATTATATCAATTATTTCGATGGCCTATCCGTCTTCCTAATCTTCGTTTAGCATCTTACCAATTTATTATTACTCTATTTGATGCCATTTTAGCTGGGGCAGTACTTTATTTTCTTTTACCAAAACACCCTGATTTTGTCACCTTTATTATGATCTATATTCTGGCGTTAGTAGCTGGAGTATTGAGTCACGTTCCTGGTGGTGTTGGTGTATTTGAAGCCATTATGCTAGCAGCATTCTCATCCGAAATTAATATAGCTTCATTAACCGTTGCATTAATCATTTATCGCATTATTTATATTTTAATCCCCCTTATTTTGGCAGCTATTTTACTTTTAATAAATGAAGGAAAACATTTTTTAACCGCACCTCAAGTCAAAGAGACAGAAACAGGAATTGCAGCGCCCATCATGGCGGCAGCTGTATTTTTTGCCGGTGTGGTGATGATGTTTTCAAGTGTACTCCCTGGGTTTAATCACCATTTAGTCAGCACCTTTATCCCCAGTAAAATAGTCAATATTGCTCATCTAATTGCAAGTTTAATTGGCGTTTTATGCTTATTACTTGCGGTAGGAATAAGACGAAGACTCTATTTTGCATGGGGCATTTCAATTATTTTATTATTCTTAGGTAGTATCTGCTCACTTTTACGCGGATTACATTGGATTGAAGCCAGTGTATTATTAATTATAGCAATATTATTAATCCATTTTAAACATGCTTTCTATCGTAAAAGTCGATTAAGCATATTACCTTTTTCAATTAAATCCTTTGTCATCTGCTTTTGCATTATTGCGCTTTTTGTATGGCTAATTTTATTTATATATCAAGATATTCCTTATAGTCACGATTTATGGTGGCAATTTGAGTTAGACAGCCGAGTACCGCGTGCACTTCGTGCCGCTTTAGGCAGTTTTATTTTGTTAAGCTTTATTATGTTGTTTTGGTTATTTCGCCCTGCGCCACCAATTCTAACTCAACCTGAACAAAACGAGCTAAATAAAGCTTATCAAATTATTTTAGATTCAAAACAACCTGAAGGTGGGCTAGCCATGAGCGGCGATAAGTCATTACTTTTCAATGAATCACAAACTGCTTTTATAATGTATGCCAAGCGAGGAAGAAGCATGATTGCTCTTTATGATCCAATTGGGAACAGTACTGATCGAGCCAATTTAATTTGGACTTTTCGAGATTTGTGCGATCAACATAATCTTCGTCCGGTTTTTTATCAAGTTAAAGCAGCAAATTTACCTTTTTATATGGATATTGGTCTTAGAACTATTAAGCTTGGTGAAGAAGCCTTAGTTAATTTAAAACAATTTGATTTAAGCTCAAAAGATTATAAAGATCTTCGCTACACGTGGAATCGAGGTCAACGAGATGGTCTATCTTTAGTATTTTATTCTCCAGGTACAGCACCACTTGATGAATTAAAAGTAGTTTCAGATGCATGGTTAAAAAGCAAACACGCTAAAGAAAAGCAATTTTCGTTAGGCGCTTTTTCTGAACAATACTTGAATAATTTCACTATTGCGGCAATAAAATATGAAGGTCGTATTATTGCTTTTGTAAATCTACTAGAAACAAATCAAAACTATAGTGCAAGCATTGATTTAATGCGTGTTGTCCAAGATATTCCTAAATTAACTATGGAGTTTTTAATGGTTGGGTTGATTTTACATTATCAACAAAAAGATTTTATATTCTTCAGTTTAGGGATGGTTCCACTTGCAGGTATGCAAAGACGTCGAGGCGCTCCCATGATACAAAGACTAGGTGCACTAGTTTTTAGACGAGGTGGACGTTTTTATAACTTCCAAGGATTACGTCGCTTTAAAGAGAAGTTTGCAACACACTGGGAACCACGTTATATGGCCGCTCCAGCAGGGCTTGATCCTTTAGTTGCAATCATTGATACCACCATGCTAATTTCAGGCGGAATAACGGGATTAAAAAAGAATAAGAGATCATAATATGAAAAAAATAACACATTGCATTTTATTTTTAATTGTTATGATACTCATAGTACTATTAGGATTTGTTGGTTGGTATTTGATAAAAAACCAAGATAGTGCGTCAGTAAAAACGATAACAATCGAAAATGACTTTTCTATCATATCGGCAAAACCTAAACAAACAGCCGAAGCTGCGGCTATTATTGTCGCAACTAACAACAATCATTTTACAGAACAACAACTATTAAACTTATCTGAAAAAATGGGCGCCAAACTAGTTCAGTTTGAATTAAAACCGCAAGCAACTTGTGCTGAGCAAAAAAATCGCTTAAACCAAGCTGTAAACATATTAGGAGAATCTAATTTTGCTGTTGCAGGTATGAGAGAAGGTGCCACTTTTGCTTATCGATGGCTAGCAGAACAGCAAAGTGATGATGCTAAAGCATTATCAATAGAATTCATATTAGATCATAAAGATTGTGATGATCCATTGCCAAAACAAGCTAACCACGGAACGTGGCAAGTAATTTGGAATAATCCACCCGAAGAAAATGTTGCCGTATTCCCACGAGAACAGAAAAAGATTGCTGTCACCACAGGAATTGGCGAATACCAAACCTCACCTGTTGAGCTTTTAAGTTTGCATTTATCTTCAATTTTATTTGGTGATCATCAACAGCTACCTGTTATTGAATTACCCGCAACGAGTAAAGAAGTTCATCCTAAAACCGTTACTCTTTATTATTCTGGCGATGGGGGATGGCGTGACTTAGACAAAGTATCTGCTGAATATATGGCAGCGCATGGTTACCCTGTTGTTGGTGTCGATGCTTTAAAACTGTTTTGGCAACACCGTTCTGTTGAGCGTAGTGCAAAAGATCTCGCCTATTTGATGCAACAATATCGCGAAAAATGGGGTACAACTCGTTTCGTGCTTACAGGCTATTCATTCGGTGGAGATATTTTACCTGCACTTTATAACCGGTTATCAACTACAGATCAAAATAGTGTTCAAGCGATTGTGATGATCGCATTTTCAAAAAATGCTAATTTTGAAATTGAAATCAGTGGTTGGCTTGGTCAATCTGGTAATGAAATGAAAACAGGTCCAGAAGTTAATAACATACCAGCGAGTAAACTATTTTGTATTTATGGTGAAGAAGAGAAAGACGATACTGGATGTTTACAGCCAGAAATGAAAGGTGAAGCATTCAAATTACCCGGAGGCCATCATTTTGACGAAGATTATCAGCATTTAGGGCAAATTATCATGGATGCAATCGATAAAAGAATACAATAATTTCGATTAGTGATATCAAAATATTGCAAATTTATTAAATAAAATCGAGTTCTTTGTCATCAATCTGAAAGGAGCTAATGCTCCTTTTTATATGTTCGACTTAATAAAAAAATTATTTTTTTGTTACCCTAACTACACCTTCTGATAATAACACACCACAAAGCGTAAATAATGTTCCGATAGCAGCAATCCAAGTGAAAGGTTCGTTCAAAATAATAACAGCCGCAATAATAGTAAGAATTGGAACTAAATATAAATAAATACTAATTTTAACTGCACCAATTAATTTAACAGCATAGTTCCAAGATGAAAAACAAATAGCCGAGGCACCAACACCTAAGAATAAAAAATTAAAAATGTTAACAGGATCGGTAAAACGTGATAAATTCCAATCAAAGTCAAAGAAAGATAATACAGGAAACATTAACATCAAACCATAAAAAAAGAATCGCCTTGTTAACAAAATAGTATTGTAGCCATAATTGCTACTTTTTTTAGTTAAAATCGAATAACAAGCCCAAAATAAACAAGCCAACATAGTAAGCAGATCACCAAGTGGATTTAACGAAAGCACAAACTTACCATTAAAGCTAATTAGTCCAACACCAATAATTGCAAATAAACAGCCGACATAAAAACGTTTAGGAGGAGTTTCGGTTTTTAAAAAGAAAATAGATAGTATTGCAGTAAATATTGGTGCTAAAGTGGTAATTACTCCAACATTTGAAGCTGTAGTATAAGTTAATGCAATATTCTCACATAAAAAGTAACAAGTTACACCACACAACCCTGCACATAAAAACATAAACTCTCGCTTAATCCCCTGCCAAGCAAAAAAGCGCGGTGATAAGATCCAAAGGGCTAGATAGCCAAGTCCAAATCGAAAAAACAAGATCTCTATTGGTTTAAAATCCGTCAATAAAACTTTTGTTGCAATAAATGTTGTTCCCCAAAGAAACACTGTCATTAATGCGATTAAGTGCCCTTGTGTTCTTTTTGAAAATAACATAATAATCTCTCTGCTCACATAACTATTTCGCAACCAAAGTACAGCTCATTGCTCAATCTTTTATTAAAAATAGTAGTATTCAAAAAAATTTAAAACAATTTATGATAAGACTTGATAACCAAAGAAAAGGCGCTATTTATTAAATAATTAAAATTCTAGCAATACTAGCTTTCTATACGCATTATTTTAAAGCAAAAAAAAAGAAGTAAAAATACTAAAGCAAGTAGTTATTAATAAATAAATGGAAAAAGAAAAGATTTTAAAAATATTTATATGAAAGGAATATCAGGCAAAAAAATCCACCCGAAAACTCGGATGGAAGGCAAAAAATGAAAAACGTAATCTGTTAATATAGACAGACTAAATGGGGAAAAGTTCAATTTAATTTCATATATTTCTTAATATTTTAATAAAGAAATAATTAACATGTTGATTATATTATATAAAACTTTTTTAAATATTTATAAAAAGTTATAAATCTTACATATTTACTTTAATAGAAGTACTAAATAATCGTACAGCAAATTTTTCAATTTAACTGTTACAAATTTTATTTTTATATTGAAATATATAATTAACTGGAATTTTTAACAATTTTTCAAATCTTCAAATCATAATTGAATTGGTATCCTAAAATTAACAGCGATAGTAATACAACTAATTCTAATTATATTGTTGTAAAATAACGGGGAAAGTAAAAAACAGGTGGGACAAAGGGTTGGAAGAAGCAATTAAACAAGCTAGAGCTGTAATCAGTGATTATGTAAAAATAAATAGATTAAAGATAAAAATACTCAGCCATTCAATGTAAATAAATTAGCGATAGAAAAAGCTGAATCATCGGAGGATCAAAAAGTTGATTATTAACGTTTTGGGCAAGCTAATTATCACCTTCAGATAAATGGTAAGCAGTCAGCATCTACAAAATTAATTGATAACAACGGTAAAAATGATTTGGTCGAAACAAATTAATCGATTTTAAATGAATTTTTTCTTATTAATTTTGATTTTGCATCTATTTTACAGCTAGAATAAGGGCGATCTGCTAATTCATCAGTTAACTTATCCGCTTGATTATATATTTCTAGATAATGTATTAAAACAAGCCGATTTTGTTGTTATCATTCTACCTTTAATCCATAAAAAAACTACTCAACTATTCACAAAAGAAAAATTAGCTTTAATAAAGCCTTCAAGAATACTTATTTACAATACCCGTAAAAAATTGTTGATCAATAAGCGCTGTTTGGAGCACTATAAAATAAAACGAGCAAAGCCGCAGGATTTGATGCATTTAGAGTTGAACTGCTACCCACCAATTCCCTTTTTACTACAAACTTTATGATGATGTCTTATTATCACTTCAAGTCAGCTTTGCAACGGCTGACACACGATATGCAATGGCAAAATGTACTGTTGATAATATCATCACAGCATTAAAAGATGAAAAACCAACCTACAACTGGGTTAACCTTGACGTTGGCTAACTTGTATTCCATCTTGAATTCACCTATAATGCCCTGATATTGTTCTTAGTTACAATTCACAATTGGGGCTGATTCTGGATTCGACGGGATTTGCGAAACCCAAGGTGCATGCCGAGGTGCGGTAGGCCTCGTAAATAAACCGCAAAAAAATAGTCGCAAACGACGAAAACTACGCACTAGCAGCTTAATAACCTGTATAGAGCCTTCTCTCCCTAGCCTCCGCTCGTAGGACGGGGATCAAGAGGAGTCAAACCCAAACGAGATCGTGTGGAAGCCTTGCTTGAGGCGGAAGCATTAAACTTAATCAAGCTAGTCTATCAGTAGCGTGTTTGTTCGCAGCGGGTAGATGAAATTCAAAAACAAACTACGCATGTAGTACCGAGGATGTAGAGATTTCGGACGCGGGTTCAACTCCCGCCAGCTCCACCACCAAAATAGAAATTAGTATTTATAACGTCAAAATAAAATCCCATGCTTGATTTACTAACATATATTTTCATATTAATGTCCTATAACTTCATAATGAACAGTGAATAACGCACCTAGCACTGGCGTAGTAACTGCTATAGTTAATCTCGAAGGGCTTCCGCTCAAGTTTGCTGTCGCGAATGTACCAAACATAACAGATTGAAGCTCCATCGTTCCACACGCCATTGTAATATTTACGGAATCAGAATTATGAGGGAATGAAATCGGTAATAGTATTTGATGATAGTTTGTATAATATTTTGTGCCGTTAATTGTAACCGAATTGTAATCGCCAACAGGCGGGAACTGAGCTGTACCCCACTGCCGTATCAATCCGCTAGGCATAATTTCAAAGCCTGGGTTACCGAGCTTCGTGTAAAAGTCGCTTTTAGATAACGCGCCCACATCTGATGCGTTTAACGAAATATCTCCAGATAATTGTTTTTCATTTATTTTTTATTTTTCTGAACTACGTGATTCTCAGCGTGCCATTTTGCCTGCCCTGCTAAGTCGCGCGCAAGCTTAACAGCAAGAGATGTTGCAGCTTCTGTTTCTAATGAGCTTTCGACTGATGAACTGAGCTTTACGCTACCTTTCTTGACAAATTCTTTAATGGCTGTCGCGAGTTGATCGTGCTTTGATTTATCTAACGTAAAACCCGCCAATTCAATAACATTAACAATTTCTTCCTGAATGGCATCACAATAAAAATAATCTATATTGGATAAGTTAAAATACGATGTTTTTATATGCAGATCAACTGTTTTTTTCAATTTAATTATTGCGAAATTGTTCCGTTTAAATTAGCGATAATTCTTAAATAAGGGTTGTGTAACGGTCAACAAAAATTGGAGACATTCTTAGGCAGTTTAATTATTCCACCTTTAGGTGCATTAGGATTTACATAATCAACATGTTGGAAGTCAACATGATACTTTGGTTGACCTGAAAGTGAAAAGATGGTTTTGTGGTAAATTACCTCACGTTTTTTAGTAGGAATAACGATATCAATTTGTTTATCCTGAGATGATTGAACAGGAATATTAACATCGGTTTCTTCCTCAGTTTGAGGTGAAATTGTTTGCGGTAAAATTTGTTTTTCTTCATCGGCAAAAGCAGGTGCAGAACAAATGGCAATACTACTTAGGCAACTCAAGATGAATAATTTTTTTATAGGTTGTTTAATTCGACTAATCATCCTAATTCCATTCCTGCTCTATTTGACAATAGCATATTTATGTAACTTCTTATTGATTATTAACAAATAAGTTCTTTAAAACAATTATAATCCCCGATTAAGATGCCTATTTTGCCAAACTTCAACTAAATGAGCAAAACCTAATTAATAAAGTTTATATAAAATGATAAAGTTAGCTTAGAATATTACTTTATTTTTATATTAAACAAGCTATATTAAATCAACTGTATATAATCAGCATCGATATATACTTTTAATATAAAAAACAATTAATATTCTTTTGAAGCAATCTTACTTGGTGCAAAGTATCTATTTCCAAAAGGAATAAAATTAAATGAGCGAATCGTTTTATCAACTTGATCAGAAAAGTTCAGAAAAGATTAGACCACAAATACGTAGATCTTAAGCAATTATTATATTAATCAAAAAAATAAAAACTCGACGTTTTACTCAAAAGAGATAGGATTTTATGCAAGTTAATAACTCATCTATGTACCAGTAAAAATGATCAAAAATTAAACTAAAAATTTGGTAGAAATTTAATTGTTTTATCTTAATTATAAAACAATTAGTTATAATTAGACTATTCCCTATATACATAGGGATAAACCATCCTCAATAATCTCTTGATAGTAATGATTTTGCTGTTCTCTAGACATTAGAGATAATAGAATTTTGTAAAAAAGTTTCCGGTAACTATACGTTTCAGTATAAATATCTTAAAAATAGATAAGAAATCAAAAAATCGATTATCATTGTTCAATTGAAAAGTTGGATGCACTTACCGCTCATAAAAAGGGATATTACGTATTGTTGACTAAACTCAAAATATTACTTATTGCCGTTTTTGCTTGATGGCTGTTTTTCCAACAAGTTGAACCTGTTAATAACGCACCTTTGTTAAGGATTTCATCTAAACTAGCATTACGCAATTTATCGAAAGAATCAAAGCTCATCTCTTCAAGTCTTTCAATAATTTTGGCACCCACAAATTTAAGCTCCATCAATTGCTGTCGTTCTGTTTCTGTAAAGGCCATATTATTCTCCTTACATTATATTGAATATAATTTTAAACTGATGCATTTAGCTTTTTCCACTTTCTTATTTTTGCTCTAAACGATTTAAAAGGCGCCACAGAATTGATATGGATAAATCGAGCAACAGTCCAAGATTCAGGATAAGGTTTAGTCCAATTACGGCTATCTTTTATAAACAAAGTGTCTTCGTTCAAAGATTGAATCCAATCATTCCAAATGGTGATTTGCTGATTAAATGCTTGAATTAATGCCTGTAATGATAGGTATTGATATGTTTTATAAAATTGCCGATACAAATTACCCAATTGATTCCATTTGTATCCAGGGGCCGGTAATTCAGGTGTTTGACCAGCAAGCTCATCATCATCCCAAGATTTCACCAAATTAAGCCAACCTAGTTGATAAGCAATCATTTGTGCTGGAGTACGATCAACACCCTCCACTAAGGTGTCTTTTTGTGATTCAGACAAAACTGTAAACTCATCAATAAACAACTTGGCTGTATTGTTTATTTCATCTAATAACTGCTGTTTATTTGCATAAGCCATTTTACCTCCTTCTTAATTTTATTAACGTATTATCCTTTATCAAAAAATAACAAAGATACTGTAAACCAAGACTCAAAAAAGTAAACAACTTTTGTAGTTTTGAGGATTTTTTGGAGAAATCAACTACAAAACATGTCATAAAAACCATTGATTTTATTAAAGTTTACAGATGATTATTTTAAGTATTTGCCTTGATTTTCTATCCTATTTTTCAAAACAAAAATAGTTCAGGCAATATCCCCATTAAAACATGCACCGATAAACTGAAAAGTTTACAAGATGAGGTCATTGACTTTTTCAAAAAAATAATAAAATCAATGAATTTTATGAACATCTTTTAATGGGATTTCTATTTTTATTTTTCTTTGTTTTTAAAATGTTTCAATTCTTCATTATAAAATATCGCACAATATTTGCATAAAGATCTTTGATGATTTCGCCATTGAGCCCTAATTCATTCGACCATTGTTTTCGTTGCTCTAGCATACTGTCAAAACGTTCTTTGGCTTGTACGTCAGTGGTATTTGTTTGAACTTACTGGCAGCTTTGACGTATTCAAAGCGTGTAGCAAGCAATTTAATTATGGAATGGTCAATCTGATCTATTTCGGCACGAATGTGGTTCATATTCTCACATTTGTTTGGCGCTTGGGTAGGTTTATAAGTCACGATTTTATACCTTTTGTTTATTTAACTTTTTATATGCTATCACTATTAGATTATGCACAAAAGTATCACTTAGTAGGTGTCATCGTTGCACTATATTTATATATACAAAATTGATTGTGCGCTTTTAATAGAATTGAGTTTAATATTTGGAGATATTTAATAATTAATTGATTTTTTTTATTTATTAAATCAATTTCGTTTTACATTGATACCGCCCAATAACACAATAATATAACTAAAAATTTTGTTTATATCCTGCTAGTAAAAGATTCGCTGATTTTTTGTATTTTAATGGGTTTTAAAGGATCTTACAGAATATTGAATTGGTGGAGCCAAGGGGGATCGAACCCCTGACCTCAACGCTGCCAGCGTTGCGCTCTCCCAGCTGAGCTATGGCCCCAAATGAAAGGGATAAAACTGTGGCTAATAATATGCAACTAAACGATAAGTGTCAATTAGTTTGGTACTATTTGTTTGAAAAACAGTCTAATAAAACTCTGCCAATTAATGGCAGAGTTCACATGATTAACGCAATATTGAAGGTTGATCTGCACCTTCTGCTTCAATTTTAGGGGGCATAAAGTGTTCACGTTTTACGCCTAATTTGAGTGACATATACGCAGCCACATAAATTGATGAGATTGTACCAAGCACAATACCAACTCCTAATGTTTCAGAGAAACCTTTTAACATTGAACCACCGAAAATATACAGAATAACGACCACTGCAAGGGTTGTACCTGACGTCATCAAAGTACGGTGCAATGTTTGTGTTAACGAGATGTTGATAACATCGTAAGGATCTGCTCGTCGAATCTTTCTAAAATTCTCACGAATTCGGTCGAAAACTACAATGGTATCATTGAGCGAATAACCAATTATCGATAACATTGCAGCAATGATAGTTAAATCTAGTTCTCGTTCAAATAATGATAGATAACCTGCGGTGATGATAACATCATGCGCTAAGGCAACAACCGCACCAGTACCAAATCGCCATTCAAAACGAAAGGCAATATAGATTAGAATACACACTAATGCGGCACAGATTGCCAATATACCATCTTGGGCAAGTTCAGAGCCTACTGTTGGTCCTACAAATTCAATACGTTTGATTTGAGCATCGGCATCAATATCTTTATGTATTAAATTGGAAATTTTTGTACCTAGTGCATTATCAATAGCTGATGACGTACTGCCATCTTCTTGTTTAGTTGAAGGTAATCGAATAATGATATCTTTACTGCTACCATAATATTGCACTATCGGCTCATGGTAACCCGCATCGCGTAAACTATTACGAAGGTCATCAAGGTTAACCACTTTTGTTACTGTGAGTTCTACTGTCGTACCACCAGTGAAGTCTTGTCCTAGGTTAAATCCTTTAACAAAAATAACCACAAAAGATGCGACTACCAATAACATTGAAATCACAAAAGCAATAAAGCCAAATTTTAAAAAGTCGAGGACTCTGCGACCATGATTTAAATCTCTAACATCATGATTTTCTTTTTTATTAATAACCACAATAAACCTCTAAATTGATAACTTATTAACGCGACGACCGCCATAAATAAGATTGGCTAATGCACGAGTACCGACAATCGATGTAAACATCGATGTTACAATACCGATGCCTAGTGTAATGGCAAAACCTTTAATTGAGCCTGTACCGACTGCATAAAGAATAATAGCAGTAATTAAAGTGGTAAGGTTGGCGTCAAAAATACTGCTCCAAGCACCAGCATACCCTTCATTAATTGCATGCTGAACACTGCGTCCATTGCTAAGTTCTTCTTTTATTCTTTCATTAATCAGTACGTTGGCATCAACAGCCATACCAACGGTTAACACAATACCCGCAATACCTGGCATGCTTAGCGTTGCCCCAGGAAGTAAAGACATTGCACCAACAATTAAAATTAAGTTAGCAACTAATGCAAGGCTAGCAAATACGCCAAACAGACGATACATCACTAACATAAAGATGACTGAAATCGCTAAACCCCATGCGCAAGATTCTAACCCTTGAGTTATATTTTCTTGCCCCATTGATGGTCCAACAGTGCGCTCTTCAATGATTTGAATCGGAGCAATTAAAGCCCCTGCACGTAATAATAATGATAAATTTTTAGCTTCATCAATATTACCAATACCCGTTACCTGAAAACGGTCACTAAAAATACCTTGAATCGTCGCTACGTTGATAATACGTTCTTGTTTTTCAAGAATTGGTTTATCGTTTTCATCACGTTTGCCAGTATCTTTGTATTCAACAAACAATGTTGCCATTGCTTTATGAAGATTTTTTTGGGTAAAATCAAACATTCTTTTACCCCCCGAGCCATCAAGAGTAATAGCAACTTCGGGTTGACCATATTGATTAGCACGATATGAAGAATCAGTTATATGATCCCCTGTTAATACAATACGCTTATAAAGTAGTACTGGGCGACCGTTTTCCATATATTTAATTTCTGAACCATAAGGAATACGCATATCGCCTTTTAAGATTGCGGGCATGTTAGGGGAACTTTCTTCATTAACTTGTCTAAATTCAAGTGTTGCAGTTGCCCCCAAAATACGTTTAGCTAATGCCGTATCTTGTATACCCGGTAATTCAACAACTATACGATCTGCACCTTGGCGTTGAACAATTGGTTCAGCAACTCCCAACTGGTTAACACGATTACGTAAAATTGTAGTGTTTTGTTGTACAGCATCGCTTTTGGCTTGTTGTAACCTTTGTTCACTGACATTGATTACAATACTATTTTCACTCTGAGAAACAACTTTGAAATCTTGTATTCCACTGATCTTAGTGATGGCTTTATTGCGATCTTCAGTATTGTCAAATTGCATTGCAATCTGTTGATTACCATCTTTGCTGATCGTTTTATAATTTAATTTGCTATTAGTAAATTCAGTTTTTATGTTTTCAATAGATTGTTCTGTGAGTTTATTTAATGCGGTTGTCATATCGACTTCCATTAAAAAGTGAACGCCACCGCGCAAATCTAGCCCCAGCTTCATTGGTTCTGCACCTAACACCGTAAGCCAAGTTGGGGTTGCTGGTGCTAAATTTAATGCAACGATATACTGCTCACCTAATGCTTCTGATATGATTTCTTTCGCTTTAAGCTGCGTATCGTTATCACCAAGACGAATTAAAATAGACTTATTTTCATAAACTATTGATTTTGGTTCGATATGATTATCAGTTAAAAGTTTTTTGATTTTATCTTGCGTAGCAACGTTAATTTCAGCAGTATCTGATCCCGAAATTTGAATAGCGGGATCTTCACCATAAATATTTGGAAGAGCATAAAGAAGGCCGAGGCAAATTACGACGACCAACATAATGTACTTCCACAAAGGATAACGGTTTAACACGACGTATTCTCTTGTGGTATTAGGTAATTAATACAATGAACAATAATAGCGAATAAATACTATTCTATTATAGTGATTTCATTGTTCCTTTTGGTAAGACTGATGTTATAAAGTCACGCTTGATCACAACTTCAGTCGTATCATTTAATTCTAGCGCAATGTAACCATTTTCGTTAACTTTTGATACACGACCAATAAGTCCACCGTTAGTTAATACTTCATCACCTTTTGAAATTGATGCCATTAAATCACGATGTGCTTTAGCACGTTTCTGCTGAGGTCGCATAATCATAAAGTAGAAAAATAGCCCAAAAACTACTAACATGATTGGTAAAAAATAAGGATTGCTTTCAGGGGTTTGCCCATCAACAGCATAAGCATTAGAGATTAAAAAGTCCATACAGGTCCTCTTGATTAAAATAAATTTTAAAGGTCGGAATTATAACATAATAAATTAAGCTATTATTAACTATTTCTTGTCAAAAAGTTTCAGGTAACTATGCGTTCTAGTATAAAAACGAAACATTCAATACTACCTAGGCCGATATAATTCCGCCAATAAAACGATGTGGCAGATAAATGTTAATTAGGTGGTCAAATATTGCGCCATACTAACTAAATTAAATAGCCATTTAGGGTATATTCCACAAAGCATCGTCAGTAAAGCACATAACACAATGATTAATTCACTTATTCTAATATCAGTCCATTTTAATTTAATTGAAGATTTGCTTGATATTAGATCATCACGACAAACTGGTCTTATATAAAGGTTGATAATTAAGCGAGCATAGAAGTAAAGGCCTAATGCACTGCCAATAACAACGGCTGCGACTAGCCACCATAATTCGGCGGTTACACCTAACAACACTAGTAAAAATCGCCCAACAAATCCCGCAGTTAATGGAGTTCCCGCTAAAGATAAAAGCCCAACCCCCATGGTTAATGCAAGAATTGGTCTTCGCCAAAAAAGTCCTGATAGGTCAATTTCATTTTCATGATCTTGAAGTTCATCAGAGTGTGAATCTAAACTGATCGCGCCTAAAATACAGATATTAGCTAAAATATATCCAATTAGATAAACACCAATAGTTTCTAATGCTAATACTTGATATTGCACAGCTATTAATGCCGTTAATAAATATCCAAAATGTGCTATCGATGAATAAGCTAATATTCGCTTTAAACTACTTTGCATTAGCGCCAATAAGTTACCCCACAAAATAGAGCAAAACGCCATAATAACTAAAATAATACGGATAGTTTCATTGTTAACAATAGGTGCCAATAAAAATAGCCTTGCGATAGCACAAAAAATCGCAACTTTTCCGACTGTTGATAACAACAAGGCAACTATTGTTGGTGCGCCTTGATAAACATCTGGTAACCATAGTTGAAATGGTACTAGCGATAATTTAAAACCGATGCCTACCAGCATTAAACATACGCCTATCAATAATAATGTGCTTGGATAGGACATCGTTGAGAGTTGGTAACTTAAACCACTAAAAGTGAGTTCTCCGGTAGTTGCATAATAAAAAGCAATCCCCATTAATAAAAACACGCTGGCGATAGCGGATAAAATCATGTATTTAACTGCTGCTTCCAATGAATGAGTCTGCGTATATTGATAACCAATTAATCCAACAAATGGAATAGATAACAGTTCGATCCCAATAAAAAATGCAATTAAATGGCTTGCGTAAACAAGTGTTACGCCACCTAATGCCATGAAAAGTAAAATTAAATAAAATAATCCATGATGATTCTGTTCTTGTTTAAACCAACGATAAGCAAAACATGCAATGGAAATAGATATCATTAAAATCAAACTGGTGTAAAGTAGCCCATAGCCATCACAAGTAAAAAGTGCTGTGATATGGTGTGCTTTCCACTTATCTGATGAGTTTTCATCAATATTCGAATTATTCATACTATTAGAATTTGTATCGATATTTTTATTGTCTATATTACCGTCAATGTTTGTAGTTTCACTCTCATTGGGTGATGATTCTGTCGTTTCTGTAGATACCGTATCAATTGCAATAGTTTTTTCACTTGAAGGGTTTGGTTCTTTAGTTGAGTTCGAAATTGACGCCGATATTTGCATATTATCACTGCTAATATCAGTAATAGCTTGGGTATTAAACGAAATTTTATAACCAACCATCACAGAGCAAATTAGAGCACAGGTTAAACCACATACCGTCAAAATAGCACACCCTTTGGTGCTTAATTTAAAAACAAATAGTAAAAATAAAACAATAGCGATGGCAAAGCTTAATACAAAAATTGGCGATAAAGCTATCATAGGTTATTACTCTCCTACTCGCTCTGTGGTTATGTATTGTTGTGTTTGATTCACGACAGCATAAGACATATCTAAAACCACTTGAGGATACAAACCAATAAAAATGAGGACAATTAAAATGCTTGATAGTAATAGAAGATCTTTTTTGCTAAGCAGATGTTTTATTGTAATACCTTTATCAACAACACCATAAAAAATAGGTTGCATACGTACAATAAATGAAATAGATAGTAATAACAAACCAAATACTAGCAAAATTGTATAATAGGAAAAAGCGTTATAACTTCCAAACAACATCATATAATTACCAATAAAATTAGCTGTACCTGGAATACCTAATACAGCCAATATAAAATACAAGGTAAATGAAGATAAATAAGGCACGCGTTCTTTCAGTCCGACAAATTGATTTATGTTTCGTGTTGAATAACATTCAACCAATAACCCACTAATTATAAACATACCAACTATTGCTAAATTGATGGCTATCATTTGAATAACCACACCCTGATAAGCAAGAACAGAACCACTATAAATTATTGCGGTTACAAATCCCATTAAAGCAATATGAATATAAGCTATTAGCTTTTTAATATCATTTTGGTTGAAAGCAAGTAAAGCAGCATAAACAACCGTAAGCAAAGCAAAAGCTAACATAAGCGGCGTAATGGTGATTGATGCATTAGGAAATAGTGGTATAACAAAACGCAATAAACCAAATGTAGCGGTGTTAAGTAATAACCCGCTAATCATCATTGAGCCAGTCGTTGAAGATTCGATATGGGCTTCAATAAACCAACCATGAAAAGGAACAAAAGGGATACGCACGATAAAAGCAGCTAAAAATCCTAGCATAATTAAAAATTCGGTATCACTCGAAATTGGTGTTTTTGTTAATTCTTGATAATCAAAAGTCCAATGTCCTGTTAAGTTCCAGTTAATCAAAGCTAATGAGACTATGGAAATTAGCATAAGCAAACTACTAAATTGAGTATAAATCAAGAATTTACTCGCACCATTAAAACGCAATTGTGAACTTGAATCTCGTCGTCCCCATAAAGAGATTAAAAAATAGATGGGTATTGCTACAGCTTCCCAAAAGAAGAACATTAAAAATAAATCAGTGATTACAAATAACATCATAATAGCTGATGTCATAAATAATAAGCATAAATAAAATAAACCAAGATTGTTTAGATTTTCTTTACTAGAATAGATAATAGTCAATAACCCAATAAATAGGGTCGAGGTGATAACAACCAGAGATAGGCCATCTAAGACAAGATGAAAACGAATTCCTAATAAAGGGATCCATTCTAAATTCACTTCTTTTAACCAGTTTGTTCCTTGATTCAATACATTTAAGGCGTCTATCCATAATACTATCACCATCAATAATGTAAGGCAAATAGTAGTAAATGCCACAATTATTGGTAATCTTGACCAACGGATTTGGACATTGGCAGAAACAACGTCTCTTTGTAAACATACATGGAATAACCAACCAACAAATCCACCTATTACAGGTAAAAAAACAAGCCATAACAACATGAATGATTATACCTTTATTAAATGAAAATCAGGAGCATTAATATGATAATGCTACCTATAACCATCGAAACCATATACCACCGAATTTGTCCATTTTCTAGGTCAACGATGAACGAGTTCAATTTTTTGATTCCTAACATTATCCAGTTATCCCAAAAAGCTAATGGATCTCTTTTCAACAAACGGGCTAAATAAACATAAGGTTTAACAAATAGAGTATGCAACAAATAATTATAATGCCAATCACTATTACATAAACGTAAAAAGAATTTAATCATTGGCGTATTAAGAACTTCTTTTACTTCGCTATTTGGATGAGCATATAAAATATAGGCAATAAGAAAACTTAAACCAGTCACCGCCGCTAACAGTAGCTGAAAAGATAACTCCCCATTAGTATCTAAATCAGCTATTGGAATGATACCTTGAGTTGGTAATGGAAAATAGATAAATAAGGCTGTAGTAAATATTAATAAAAGGAAAATAGGGAAATAACTTATCCGTTTAGTTTCTGTAAAATCATGCTGTCTTTGTTTATGATAAAATGTCATTGAAATTAAACGCCAAATACTTAAACTAGAAAGCAAAATACCAAGCAATCCAATAGTTCCAGATATCAATTTATTTTGAGTCATTAAACCCAATATGATATCCCCTTTGATATAAAATGATGATGAAATCCAGGGCATAGCACTAAGTGATAGCATGATTAACAAAAATATCGCATACAACATTGGAAATGTTTTAATTAAACCGCCAAGTTTACTGATATCACGTTCACCTTGGCATTTTTTGATTAAAATTGATGAGGATAAAATCAGCAATGTGCTTGTTACGACATAATTAATTAAGCAATTAAGAGACAAACTCCAACTCTGTGTTGAAAATGCATAAAATAGATAGCTAATTTGCGTTAAATTTATATAAGTGATAATTCGTTTGATATCATACTGCACTAAAGCGATCGTGCTAGCAAATAATATGGTCAATGATGAAACTATAGCTATAATAGCAAGAACATCGCTCGACATCATAAACAAACCGCTAAATCTTAAGACTAAATACGCCCCTGCCAATATCACCGTTGAAGATTGCAATAAAGCCAACGCTGGCATTGGAGCTAATGTTGTTTCAGCAAACCATGAATGCATAGGAAATAGTGCAGACTTACTCATTGTACCAAGGAATAACATTAGGGTAATCCAAAAAATGATATCTGAGTCGATAGCCAAATTATCATGTGCTTGCATCAACACATCACTGATATTTAATGTTTCTAAAGTTTGGTATAATAAAAATATGCCAATAATTAAAAAGATATCAGTTAAATGCATAATGATAAATGCCTTCACTGCAGCATAACCATTGCGCGCCTGTTTATAGTAAATACCGATAAGTAAGTAAGTACTTATACTTACACCTTCCCAGCCAATTAACATAACAAACAGATTATCAACTAATATAATGATTAATAGGCTAGCAATTAATAAATTGCTATAAGCGTAAAAGGTGTAAATATCCTTTCTTGATGTTAAATAACAAGCTGTAAAAAAATAGATTAAAAAACCAAAAAATGCAATTAAAGATAAAAAGGTTAACGATAAACCATCTAAGGTTAAAGTAATAGGTATAGTAAAATCACCAACAGAAAACCAATTCCATAATGGCCTGCTATAAACTAAGGTCATGTCAGGTACTGTATTTGAGCTAAAATCAATACAAGAAAATATAGTAATCAATGCAATTATTAACATAGTACTAATACCAATAATAATTACATTAATTGATCGAATATGCCTTCCAAAGCAAACCAATATTAGAAAAGAAAGCAAAGGAATAATAATAGTTAAATAAAGTAAATTCATCCTTTCATTTCACTCAATGAATCAATATTAAAGATTTTTCGACGATAGAATAGTTTCATCATTAATGCAAGACCGACACAAACCTCAGCTAAGGCTGTTATTACCGCTAATATTGCAAGGACTTGTCCATCAGATTGTTGCCAATAGCTACTTGCCGCAAACAACGCGACTATTGCCCCATTATTCATAATAATAAGGCTAAGTAATAAAAAATAGAAATGGCGTCGGATCATTGCCCCTAACAGACCTATCACAAACAAAATAGAAGCAAAAATAAGACAATGCATAAGTGGTGGAATCATATTATTTCTCCGACATAAGCCTATGCATAAAATGATAAGCAATCACAGCAGCGCCCAATAATAAAAACAGAGCCAATCCAACCATCAAAATGTATGCATATTTGGACATTTCATGCATTACTTCATGAGATTCTGTCAGTTCTGAATAGTCAGTACTTACTACACCATAAATCAATGCTACGAGTAATATAAATGCTAAGACGAGTGGACCTAACCAAATTTTAGGGCTAATTCCTTGTTTAGGATTTTCAACACTATCAACGCTAATTTTCAAAATTGAAGCGACAAATACAAAAATAGTTACCGAGCCACCAATAAATAGTAAGATATATAAAACAGCAGAATAATACGTATTAAGCAGAAGAAATATCAATGCTGAAGCAAAAAGTGAAATAGCAAGATATAAAATTGCCTTATCAATCCGTAAACTACTAATCACCTTTACACTAGCAACGACAGCAACTATCGACGCAATATAGAAAACAGCGATCATTAAATAATCCAATATGTATTCATAATATAGCTAGTATATACCCAATTGATATCAAGATACAGTTTCCCACTATGTTCATCAAAAAAATAATTTTGTTAAATAGCCTTCTGATGAATATTTCAAAACTGAATGGACATTTTAAAGTTAACTTTTCATGCTAGATATAATTAAAACAACTAAAAAAAATAAAAACCATAAAATTTTATTATTTAAATTCAAAATTAAATTGTAATAAAGTATAACTTAAGCACATTAATCAACATTATACCTATCCCATTAAATTGTCATTTTGATCCATACAGCTTAAAGGTGCTTAGGCATAATAAAATCGAAGACGAGAAAATCATGAATAACCAATACTCATCAATGAGAAGTAATGTCAATATGTTAGGTACTTTACTAGGGAACGCAATCAAACGTGCTACCGGTAATGAAACATTTGATTTAGTTGAAATGGTAAGACAATTATCAAAATCAGCTCAACAAGGAGATATTCAAGCTCATAATGAGTTACTTAAATTAATTGAAAACCTTAATGATGACGATTTATTACATGTTGCACGGGCATTCAATCAGTTTTTGAATTTGGTCAATACAGCCGCTGAGTATTATGGCATTTCACCCCATGGGGAAGCTTCTAGTAGCCCTAAAAAAATGACCGAATTATTTAGCACACTAAAAAACCTTAATTTTTCAAATCAAACTATTACAAAAGCAATTAATGATTTGTCAATTGAATTAGTATTGACCGCACATCCGACCGAAATCAATCGCCGAACGATGATTAATACTTATACAGCTATAAATAACTGTCTATCACAACTGGACCATGATGATTTAGCTGACTACGAAATTGAGCGTATTATGCGACGTTTGAAGCAATTAGTTTGTCAGGCTTGGTATACTGACGAAATACGTAAAAAACGACCTACTCCAATTGATGAAGCAAAATGGGGATTCTCAGTCATTGAAGATAGCTTATGGAATGGTGTACCGCTATTTTTACGTGAGCTTAATGACCAATTAGTTGATGCGTTTGATGAGCAATTATCGGTTGATCATGTCCCTATTAAATTTACCTCATGGATGGGGGGAGATCGTGATGGTAATCCAAATGTCACAGCGAAAGTAACAGAAAAAGTCATGTTACAAGCCAGATTAAAGGCAATTGAGTTATTTTTATCTGACATTCAAATACTTGTTCGTGAGCTTTCAATGACGGAATGCAGTAATTCGGTCATTGAACTGTTAGATGGAAAAAAGAAAAACGTTTCAGAGCCATATCGAGCTGTAATGAAGCAGTTACGAATACGTTTAATTAAAACTCACAACTATATTGAAGCTTTATTGAATAATGAACCTATATTAGCACCTTGCGATATTTTGACTAAAAATGAGCAGTTATGGAATCCGCTTTATGTATGTTATGAATCGTTAATTGATAATGGAATGTCAACAATTGCTCATGGGCCATTGTTAGATACACTGCGTCGTATAAAAAGCTTTGGGTTACAATTAGTCAGATTAGATATCCGTCAAGACAGTTCAGTACATACAGAAGCGCTCGACGCATTAACCAAAGAACTTAATTTAGGTAGCTATGCTCAATGGTCTGAAGAAGAAAAACAAGCGTTTTTATTAGCAGAATTACAATCAAATCGACCATTATTACCTTACAGCTGGCAACCAGATCAAATGGTTCAAGAAGTATTAGACACTTGTCGTGTAATAAAAAAAGCGGGCGATGAATCAATTGCTTCTTATGTAATTTCAATGGCCAAAGCACCTTCTGATATTTTAGCGGTTTATCTATTATTAAAAATCGTCGACTGCCAAAAACACATTCCCATAGTACCGTTATTTGAAACATTAGAGGACTTGAATAATGCTAAATCTGTCATGCAAAAACTACTGGATATCCCTTGGTATTACAATAAAATTCAAGGTAAACAGATGGTGATGATAGGTTATTCTGATTCGGCTAAAGATGCTGGCACTCTTGCCGCGTCTTGGGCACAATATCGCTCACAAGAAGAATTAGTTAATTTATTTGAAAAATATAATATCAATTTGGTGTTATTTCATGGACGAGGAGGATCAATTGGTCGAGGGGGCGCACCAGCTCATGCCGCACTGCTTTCGCAACCACCTGGATCATTAAAAGGAGGACTTAGAGTTACTGAACAAGGAGAAATGATCCGCTTTAAACTTGGTCTGCCAGAGGTTGCTCTCAGTAGTCTCATGCTTTATACCTCAGCTATTTTACAAGCCAACTTATTACCACCACCAGCACCTAAACAGGAATGGCAAAATATTATGGACGAAATGTCAGAAATTTCATGCCATTGTTATCGTAGTTATGTACGAGAACAAGCTGAATTTGTTGATTATTTTAGAGCTGTAACACCTGAGGTTGAATTAGCTAGATTACCACTAGGCTCAAGACCACAAAAACGCCGAACAGGTGGAGGTATTGAAAGTTTACGTGCTATTCCTTGGATTTTTGCTTGGACACAAAACCGTTTAATGGTGCCATCTTGGCTCGGTGCAGGTAGTGCACTTAGAGCTGTTATTGGAGAAGGCAGACAAAACATTCTTAAAGAGATGTACCATAATTGGCCTTTCTTTAATGCCCGGTTAGGTATGCTTGAAATGGTTTACGCAAAATCTGCGCCAAATATTCACCAATATTACGAACAACGTTTAGTCGATCCTGCATTATGGCCATTAGGTGAAGAATTAAGAAATTTGCTAACCCAAGATATCAATACAGTGTTAACTATCACTGATGATATTAGTTTAATGGCTGATTTACCTTGGATAGCACAGTCGGTAGCATTACGTAATACTTACATTGAACCATTAAACTTATTACAAGTAGAGTTACTGAGTCGCTCTCGGAAAAACAATAATCATGAAAACATTATTGTTGAACAAGGGTTAATGATCACTATCTCAGGAATCGCAGCAGGCATGCGAAACTCAGGATAAAATAAAAAAGGCTAATGTCTTTTTTATTTTTCTGATAATAATTGATCTAAATAAGCTTTAGCGTCTTGATCTCCTTGCTCGCTAGCTTTAGTAAACCAATAAATGGCTCGATCTTTATTCGTGCCTTCGCCTTGTAGATATTTAATACCTAAATTATATTGGGCATCAACACTACCTTGTTCTGCAGCTTTTAGATACCATTCAACAGCTTTTTTCTCGTCTTTAGCCACTCCTCCACCTACATCATACATCACACCAATATTATATTGAGCATCAGCATTACCAGCTTCAGCGGCTTTAGTGAACCAATATGCCGCTTGCGTATTGTCAGGTTTAGTTCCCGTACCTGTTGCATACATAATAGCTAAATCATACATCGCTAATACATGACCATGCTCTGCCGCCTGTTTATAAAAATAGCTAGCAGCCACATAATCTTGGGTCAAACCATCACCTTTTTCAGACATTAACCCTAAATAATATTGCGCTTCTGGAATGTTATCTTTAGCTGCTTTACTAAACCAATCAGCTGCCGTCATGCGATCTTTTGTTACACCATCACCAAAAAAATACATAATACCAAGGTTTAAATAAGCATCATAAATACCTTGATCACCAGCTTGAGTAAAATAATCAATCGCAGCTAATATATTTTGTTCTACTCCATTACCATCTTTAAACATTAAAGCTAAATTGTATTTAGCCAATGCATAATTTTGATCTGCTGCTAATTTAAAATATTTAAATGCTTCATTTAAATCAGCCTTGGTTCCATCACCTTTTTGATACATAAATGCTAAATTATTTTGTGCTTTGGCAAGCCCTTGCTCTGCCGCTTTTTTATACCAAAAAAAAGCACGAACATCACTAACTTCAACGCCCAATCCTTGTTTATAAATATTTCCTAATGAGTATTGGGCTTCCGCATTCCCTTTTTCCGCTGACAAACGCAAAGAAGGAAGCAATGAATCTGACTCTTTGAGTTTTAATTGAGTATCGTCTGATTGCGTCTTATAATCTGCAGCCATCGCACTATAAGGAATAGATAACAATAGTACTAATAATATTTGAAATTTTTTCATATTTTTATGATTATTATGACATCTAAAATAATTATACATAATTGTAAGCAAAGGGAATAGTTTTGTTTAATTCTTATAGTTGCTATTTTATTTATACAATTAATATTAGCTAAAAATACAATTCTATAAACCTAATTCGTCCCATATTTCATCAATACGGGTAATTACTTTTGGATCTTTTTTAATTATCTTTCCCCATTCACGGTCTGTTTCACCTAGCCATTTATTGGTTGCATCCAACCCCATTTTAGAACCTAATCCAGAGACTGGTGAAGCAAAGTCTAAATAATCGATCGGTGTATTATCAATAAAAGTTGTATCCCGATGAGGATCCATACGTGTCGAAATAGCCCACATTACATCTTTCCAGTCACGCGCATTAATATCATCATCACAGACAATTACAAATTTGGTATACATAAATTGCCGTAAATACGACCAAATTCCCATCATAACTCGTTTAGCATGACCTGGATATTGCTTTTTAATAGTAACAATTGCAATACGGTATGAACATCCTTCTGGCGGTAAATAAAAATCAACAATTTCAGGGAACTGCTTTTGTAAAATTGGAATAAAAACTTCATTCAAAGCAAGTCCCATAATTGCAGGTTCATCTGGTGGTCTACCTGTATAAGTTGAGTGATAAATCGCATCTTTGCGGCGAGTTAAGTGCGTTACGGTAAATACGGAAAATTGCTCAACTTCATTATAATAACCTGTGTGATCACCATACGGACCTTCTGATGCTAACTCATTAGGATCAATATAACCTTCAAGAATTATCTCTGCACTAGCTGGAACCTCTAAATCATTTGATAACGATTTGACTACCTCTGTTCGGCTACCACGTAATAATCCAGAAAAAGCATATTCAGGTAGAGTATCTGGCACTGGTGTCACTGCACCTAAAATGGTGGCTGGATCAGCACCAATAGCAATACTAACTGGAAATCTTTCGTTTGGATGTGCTTGTTGCCATTCGGCAAAATCAAGTGCACCACCACGATGTGAAAGCCAACGCATGATCAATTTATTTTTTCCTAAAAGTTGCAAGCGATAAATGCCCACATTTTGTCGATCTTTATAAGGACCTTTAGTAATAGTCAGTCCCCAAGATAACAGAGGTGCTACATCTTCGGGCCAGCAATGCATAATAGGTAAACGAGTCAAATCCACCTCATCATCCTTAAAAATCACCTCTTGGCATGGTGCTGAAGAACGATGTTTGACTGGCATATTTAGTACTTGTTTATACTTAGGTAACACATTAAAAAATTGCCGTATGCCCTTAGGCGGTTCGGGTTCACGTAAAAATGCCAATAACTCACCAATTTCACGCAAAGCTGAAGTATCTTCACGCCCCATTCCCATTGCAACACGTTTAGCGGTGCCAAACAAATTGCATAAAACAGGCATATCATAACCAATGGGATTTTCGAATAATAAAGCAGGGCCTCCATTGCGTAAAACACGATCAGCAATTTCGGTCATTTCGAGATAAGGATCAACAGAGAAAGTAATTTTTTTTAATTCACCTTGTTGTTCAAGATAATCTAAAAAATCTCTAAAATCTGAAAAATTCATTTATTACAACTCCCTGTTGCTTAAATAAGCTTGAATTAACTAAATCCTAAAATCATTTTTAATAGTAAATGCTAATGTAGCTTTGGTATTTAATTAGTCTGCATCAAAGTTTTCACTATATAGGCACTTGTTTATTTTGATTACAATCAACAATTTTAGGAAATAAACTATCATATTGTTTTTTTATAAATTTTAATAAATTTATCTTGATTAACTTAATAAAATAAAAATTGTTTAGATTGATCATCAAATAAAAAAGAAGCTATCCAGTCATTTTGATCATCGTTATTTTCATTAGCAAATATCTGAATAATACTATTTTCACGTTTTTCTGGTTGATCATGTAATTTATAATCAATTATTTTTTCAGCTATTTTAACGTTATACTCATCGAAAACAATATAATCATTTTGATTGGACTGGCACTTTTTTAAAACCATGTTAGCATTACTAGTGGTATAAAAAATCATAAATAGGACAAAGCAACGGCATATAGGCTTAATTTCATTTCAAACCTCTTAATTAGATTTAATCAAACGATGAATATTATCAATAGCTTCACTGTTATTTGATGATAAAGTAAGATTGGCTGCTTCATCAATGGTTAACCACTGGTAAGCTAAATGCTCAGTAAGCATCGGTGTTATCTCTTTAATAACAGGCAGATAAAACCAATGTTCTTTATTTAGCTTAACTTCTGGTGCATATTTATGTCTAAATTGCGGGAAAATCTCAAATTCAACGGAATGCATTGCATCAATTAACTCAAGATTTTGCCCAATAATATCAATGCCTGTCTCTTCAAAAACCTCACGAATTGCTGTTTCTCGTGGTAACTCGTTATCTTCCATACTACCTGTTACTGATTGCCAAAAATAAGGGTCGTCTTGGCGCTGTAACATAAGGCAACGGTTCGTTGTCTGGCAGAAAATCACCACCAGAACAGATTCAGGTTTTTTGAATTTTCGCATTAAATATCACTATTTTTTACTTACTTCAATACCAAGTTCAGTCAATGCTGCAACATTGGCTGGGCTTGGAGCATCAGTAAGTAAACAAGTTGCTGCTGTAGTTTTAGGAAATGCTATCACATCGCGAATATTATCCGTTCCAGTTAATAACATACTTAATCGATCTAATCCAAATGCCAATCCTGCATGTGGAGGTGTGCCATATTTTAATGCATCAAGTAAAAAGCCAAATTTCTCACGTTGATCATGTTCATTAATACCTAAAATTGAAAAGACAGCTTGTTGCATTTCGCTACGGTGAATACGAACCGAACCACCACCAACCTCATAACCATTGATTACCATATCATAAGCATTTGCAACAGCATTTTCAGGATTATTCAGAAGTTCTTTTGGTGTATAATCTTTTGGTGACGTAAATGGGTGATGCATAGCACTTAAACCTTCATCTATTTGTTCAAACATCGGGAAATCAATAACCCAAAGTACCGCCCATTTACTTTCATCGGTTAAACCTAAATCTTTACCAACTTTTAAACGTAATGCCCCTAACGCATCACTCACTACTTTATAGCTATCGGCACCAAATAATAAAATATCACCATCTTTAGCATTGGCACGATTAAGCAGTGCTTCCATTTGCAATTCATTAAAGAATTTAGCAACTGGGCTTTGTACACCTTCTAACCCTTTGCTACGTTCATTAACTTTAATCCAAGCCATACCTTTTGCGCCGTAAACTGAAATGAATTGCGTATATTCATCAAGTTGTTTACGTGTTAATTGTGCACCGTTTGGAACACAAAGCAAAGCAACGCGTCCTTTCGGATCGTTAGCTGGTGTTGAAAACACTTTAAAATCAACATTTTTAACCAAATCAGCCACATCAATAATTTCAAGCGGATTACGCAGATCAGGCTTATCACTTCCAAAGCGACGCATCGCTTCAGCAAAAGTCATAATAGGAAATTTACCTAAATCCACATTTTTCACATGTAACCAAAGCTCACGAATCATCTTCTCCATAACATCCCGCACTTGCTCTGCTGTCATAAATGAAGTTTCAACATCGATTTGCGTAAACTCAGGCTGACGATCGGCTCGTAAATCTTCATCGCGAAAACATTTTACAATTTGATAATAACGGTCGAATCCTGACATCATTAGCAATTGTTTAAATAATTGTGGCGATTGTGGTAGCGCATAGAACTCACCTTTATGAATTCGACTTGGAACCAAGTAATCTCGTGCGCCCTCTGGAGTTGCTTTGGTTAACATTGGCGTTTCGATATCTAAAAAACCATGTTTGTTCATAAACGAACGAACAAATGCAGTAATTTTAGCTCGCGTTTTAAAGATCGTTGCCATTTCAGGGCGGCGCAAGTCAATATAACGGTATTTTAGACGTTGCTCTTCACTATTGTTTTGATTGAAATCAAGAGGCAATACATCGCTACGGTTAAATATTGTCAATTCAGTTACCAAAATCTCAACCTCTCCGGTTGCCATATCTTTATTGATTTGACCCTCCGGACGAGCTCTTACTTTACCTTTAATTTGGATACAAAATTCATTACGAAGTTCACCAGCAAGTTGATATGCTTGTTGATAATCAGGATCAAAAAAAACTTGTACAATACCTTCACGATCACGCATATCGATAAAAATCATACCGCCTAAGTCTCGGCGTTTATTGACCCAACCACATAATGTTACTTCTTGATTAATATAACTTGCATTGAGTTGTCCGCAATAAATTGTTCTCATTAAAATATCCTGTGTACTATTAGCAAAATGATAATTATTATAGAGCAATTTATCAGGGTATAAAGACCATGATTTAAATTAATTATCATTTATTTTATTTATGTTATTTTTTAATAATAAATTTACTTTATAAAAGTTTTTATAAAATAAATTAAATTCAAAAAGATACCAATTACATCTTAATTTTATAAAAAATATAACCAAATTACTTATTAAAAATAACTTGTCATATCAAATATTTATTAATAAGCTTTAAAATTATTTAATAATTTATTTACTTGATATGAAAGCTTTAATTTCAATTGATTATACGAATAATTTTGGTGCTGATAACGGGACTTTAACTACAGGACTAGCTTGTCAAAAAATTGAAACTGAAATGCTAAACGTAACAGAATCATTTATAAAAAATAATAATTTTGTCGTTTTTGTTATCGATACCCATGACCCCTCTAATAAATTTTATCCTGAAAATTCTTTTTTTCCGCCTCATAATATAATTGGTACTTTAAGACAACAATTATTTGGTAGTTTAGATAACCTTTATCGAAAATATAAAAATTCTAATCATATTTATAGGATAAATAAGCGCTACTATTCAGCTTTTTGTGGGTCAGATATTGATTTACGATTACACGATAGATGCAGTGGCCACCTTTGATCCAATCGGTCATCAATAGGATTTAAATCATTTTAAAAATACTTTAGGTGCAACGGTACTTTAAAAATATTTAAAATAAATTAAGGAGTAATATAAGAATGGAAGTTTTACGAGATTATAAAGTGCATTTACTTGCACTAGTCGTTGTTTTGGCATGTGAGTTTATCGGTAAGCAGTCTATTTGGATTATCGCCGTGTATCCGATGTTATACGCCATGATCATCGGTGGAGTAATAAGTATTCCCAAATTAAAAATATTAAAACTAAAAAATATGAATAATGCCAGCGCCATCATGATTGTAACTTTGATGTTACTTATTGCCAAGCTTGGCGTTTCTGTCGGTCCTAAGATTGATATGATTCTAAAAGATGCTAAGTTAGCATTAATTTTTCAGGAATTAGGTCATTTTGCTGGTACGATTTTATTGGGTTTGCCACTAGCAATGATATTAGGCATGAAACGGGAAGCTGTTGGTGCAACTTATTCTGTTGCTCGCGAACCGAATATAGCAATTGTTGCAGATAAATATGGATTGGATTCCGCTGAAGGTCGAGGCGTTATGGCGATGTACGTTTGTGGCACACTTTATGGTGCTATTTGGATGAGTATACTAGCCAGTGTGATGGCAAAACTAGATATTCTCCATCCTTATGCTTTAGCCATGGGAGCTGGGGTTGGAAGTGGTAGTATGATGGCGGCATCACTTGCTCCAATAAGTGACCTTTATCCAGAAATGGCGAGTGAAATCAAAGCCTATGCAACAACAGCAAACTTAATGTCGAGTGTTGTTGGTATTTATATTTATACATTATTTTCACTACCGTTTGCCTCTTTCTTATATAACATCTTTTCCCGTTTACGACGTAATAAAGAAGGAGCGCTATAATGAAAAGTTTAGAAACAATATTTTTACTGATCTTAGTTGCCATTATTATGGCTGCTGGTAATACAGTAGGTTACAAAATTGATTTTATGCTGTCATTAGAAGCGTTATCAATTTTAGTTGTTATATCAATTGTTGGTTATTTTGTTGGCAAAATTCCAGTATTAAACAAATTTCCAGTTATTTTATGGGTATCAGTTGTAGCCGCAGTGGCTTCATCACCTATTTTCCCTTTTCATGAACAAGTTGTTTCACTTACTGACAAGGTTTCTTTATTGGCGGTTTGTACCCCAGTGCTTGCTTATGCTGGATTGGCTATTGGTAAAGATTTAGCATTATTTAAAAGTATCTCATGGCGAATTATTCCTGTTTCATTAGCGGTATTTTCAGGCACTTTTATTTTGGCAGCAATCATTGCTCAAATCACCTTGCATTGGGAAGGTGTTATCTAATTTGCACTAGGATTTAATTTATGACAAAAGAAGAACTTAAAAAAAAGGTTTGTAGTGCAATTGCAAACCGTAAAGCCGATATTAAGGCGATTGCTGAATCAATTTGGGTAGAACCTGAACTTGGTTATAAAGAACACAAAACAGCTCAAAAAGTTGAGCAAACTTTTGAAAAACTAGGTATTCCATTTAAAAATAAATTAGCAATAACAGGAGTAAAAGGTCGCCTAAAAGGAGGAAAAGGTAGTAAATATAGCATTGCCGTTATCGGCGAGCTTGATGCTATTATTTGTGCAGATCACCCTGCTGCTGACGAAACATCTGGTGCTGCGCACTGCTGTGGACATAATGCTCAAATTGCAAATATGATGGCAGTAACGATGGGATTAATTGATTCAGGGGCTATGCAATTTTTAGCTGGCGATGTCGTACCATTTGCTGTTCCAGCTGAAGAATATGTTGAAATCACTTATCGAAATCGCTTAATAGAAGAAGGTAAAATCAAATATATTGGTGGCAAACCAGAGTTAATTTCACGTGGCGAGTTTGACGATATTGATATGGCATTACAAATACATTTAACTAGTGTACCTAATGAACGTCAAAATGGTTTTATCGAAATATCAACAACTAGCAATGGTTTTATCGGAAAATTAATTAAATATAAAGGTGAGGCAGCACATGCTGCTGCAGCGCCTCATGCTGGCGTCAATGCCTTAAATGCTGCGATGATGGGAATGATGGGGGTGCATGCTATTCGTGAAACATTTCAAGAAAAAGACTACATTAGATTCCATCCAATTATTACCCAAGGTGGTGATTTAGTAAATGTAGTTCCAAGCGATGTCAGAATGGAAAGCTATGTGCGCGCAGGCAATGTGCCTGCCATGATTGATGCCAATGAACGAATAAATCAAGCATTAAAAGCTGGAGCAATGGCTGTTGGGGCAACGTGTGAAATTAAAGATCTACCAGGTTATTTACCTTTGCAAAACAATCCAACACTTAATGACTTTTTACAAAGTAATGCACAAGATCTAATTGGTGCTGATAATGTTTGGATTGCGCCTCATATGACAGGTAGTACGGATACTGGAGATTTATCTCACATTATGCCTGTTAGCCACCCATGGATTGGTTCAGTTCGAGGTGTTTTACATGGTAAAGATTATACGGTATTTGATGAAGAAATGGCTTACATCCGTCCTGCACAAATGATGGCATGTACAATTATTGATTTACTTTATGATGATGCCAAACCTGCACAGAAACTGATGTCAAAATATAAACCACTAATGACCAAAGAGGAATATTTAACCTTTCTATCTGGCTTTGACAAATAATCTTAATAGCTTGGCACATTGTTGTGCCAAGTTTCTGTTATAATGCTTCTTCATAATTAACCACAATAATAATCGCACAATATGCTAGAACTTACAGATCAAGAATTGTTTCGTTATGATAGACAAATCACATTGCGTGATTTCGATATTGATAAACAGCAAATATTGAAAAACAGTTCAGCACTGATCATTGGTTTAGGCGGACTTGGTTGCGCTGTATCACTCTATTTAGCGGCATCAGGTTTAGGCAAATTAACGTTAGTTGATTTTGACACCATATCAAAATCCAACTTAAATCGACAAATCTTATATACCGAAAGCTTTATTAATCAATACAAAGTCGAGGTGGCAAAAGAGGCCTTAACCAATATAAATGCCAATACGTTAATTGAAACAGTAAATCAGCGACTTGATGATAATAAGCTTATTTCACTTATTAAACAACATGATATTGTCATAGACTGTACGGATAACCTAGTGACACGAGAGCAAATTAACCGCTGTTGCTTTCAAGTAAAAAAAACGTTAGTTTCTGGAGCGGCAATCCGTATGGAGGGGTTATTAAGTGTATTTACATACCAACCTAATGAACCCTGTTATCACTGTTTAAGTCGCTTATTTGGTAAAGATCAACTCACTTGTGTTGAGACCGGCGTCATGGCTCCGCTTGTTGGAATGTTTGGTTCCATGCAAGCCTTAGAAGCGATAAAAGTGTTAACTCAATATGGAAAACCATTAATTGGTCGTGTATTAATGATTGATACAATGACAATGGAGTTTAGCCAAGTTAAATTTACCAAACAACCTAATTGTCCCGTTTGTGGTAATGGTAATACCAATCAGGTTTCTCAATGAAAATTAATCGAATTATTTTAGCTCCTATGGAGGGAGTACTTGATTATCAAGTCAGGCAACTTTTAACTGAAATTAATCAATTTGATTATTGTGTTACAGAATTTATCAGAGTGACCCATCACAAATTATCAAATAGGACTTTCTATCGCCTATGTCCTGAACTTTACAATAATGGAAAAACCGAATCTGGCACGCCAGTTCGTGTCCAAATTTTAGGACAGTCACCAGAGTGGATGGCTGAAAATGCTATTAAAGCTATCGAATTAGGTTCTTATGGTATAGATATCAATTTTGGTTGCCCAGCCAAAACTGTAGTTGGCAGCCACGGTGGCGCTTATTTATTACAATATCCAGAGCAGATATTTAATATTGTCAGTCAAGTACGACAAGCTATAGGTACAACAAATAAATTATCAGTCAAAATTCGCTTAGGTTGGGGTAATAAATCGCATTGTCACGAAATTGCCAACGCAATTGAACTTGCCGGAGCCAACGAAATAGCAATTCACGGAAGGACCAAAGAAGACGGCTATAAAACCGAAAAAATAGATTGGCAAACAATAGGCCAAATCAAACAGCACTTAAAAATTCCTGTTATTGCTAATGGTGAAATTTTCTCTATTGCAGATGCAAAAAATTGCATAAGCCAAAGCCAAACTAATGACATTATGCTAGGGCGCGGTATTTTAACTATTCCAAACCTAGCTAATATGATTCGAACTGAGCAATCAGCATTAAATTGGCAACAAGTGATGGAAATTTTAATTCGCTATGCAACATCATCTATTGATAATGCTAAACCGCTTTATCACTCTGCTCGCATCAAACAATGGCTTTCTTACTTAAAACAGCACTATGTTCAAGCGTCAGAAGTCTTACAAAACATTAGAACACTCAAATCACAACAAGAAATTTGTCAATTTTTAACTAATGGCAACAAAAATAATACATAAGGACAAATACTATTTATATGGTATACATTTACAATATATGAATTTCTTTCTGGCATAGACCGTTTAGAAAATCTTGTAATGTGGTATTCTTTGTAGCCGACACGATTGTAATATGAAACATTTCATATGCACTATAGTATTCAAGTACACCATTTTTTAAGATCTGTTATTGTTATTCTAAGATAGCACTGAGCTTTACTATATCTGCTTTATTCACTTTCACTATCTAAAAAGCAATAAATGCAGCAATGTTACTCGGAATTAATTTCTTGCTTGTAATAATTCAAAATAGTTTTCCTCTAGCTGTTTATTCTAATCAGATAAAATTGCATTTAGCAAACCAATAACATAAATATCAGCTCATCTTTTTACTGTAATTAAATTTTTTGAGCTATAGCATTATTAATTGCTTGGCATACTATCGTATAACTCAATCAAAATGTTTATGTAATATCTCTTTCTGGTGGTAACCAACTATAATTTTATGTGTACCATTCTTTAATAAAGACAGTTTAATGAGCTTCCATTTTTAACAAACTTTATTAATTAATACAATAAGTTATATATTAGTAATCCTGTTTATCAGAGTGTTTAATGTTCTTGCCAAATTAATTATACAATCATATTGGGATACTAATTTTTATTTTCACAATGTCACTATGGTTCACTAATTAAAAATAAACCATTTTTAGTGAGAATGATCACAAATTTATAAAAATAATGATGAAAATTTATTTTGTAAGTGAAAACATGTTTAACCAATAAACAAAATTTTTCATTAAGCTTTAAAAAAGTTTGATGATATAAGTACACTAAAAATGCAAATTTTGAGAGCAGAATAACCAAAGTTATTTATTATTAATAAAATTTAGTACTAAACAACAGGTAAGAATTATGTTTATCAAATAATATTTAACTAATAAAAATAAAATTCAAAATAGGAGTTTATATTTATGGAGTTTCTAAATATTCTTTGGGTTATCCTTGGAATAGGATTAATGTTATTTTTTAATATCCGCTTTAAAATAAACTCAATGATTGCATTATTAGCTACTGCAATATTTGTTGGTCTGATGGCTAAAATGGATTTATTGAGTATTCTTAAAACGATTAAATCAGGATTTGGTGGAACACTTGGTGAATTAGCTATTATTGTTGTTTTTGGGGCTGTTATTGGCAAATTAATGGTTGATTCAGGTGCAGCTCATCAAATTGCTCAAGCTTTACTAAAAAAACTTGGGATTAAATATGTAAAAATAGCGATCATTATTATGGGGCTTATATTTGGTCTAGCAATGTTTTATGAGGCCGCATTTATCATATTAGCTCCGTTAGTAATTGCATTAGCAAAAGAAGCAAAAATTCCATTTTTAAAACTAGCTATTCCTGGAGTTGCAGCAGCAACCACAGCCCACTCATTATTTCCTCCACAACCAGGACCTGTAGCTTTAGTTAATGCCTATGGGGCTGATATGGGAATGGTTTATATTTATGGACTTATTGTCGCAATTCCCTCTGTAATTTGTGCTGGTATAATTCTTCCTAAATTTCTCGGCAATTTAGTAAGACCCACCCCACAGTTCTTACAATCTGAAATACCTATTGATAAAAATAATCTTCCTTCTTTTTTTACATCAATTACTGTACCTTTGATTCCTGCTTATATCATGATAGCAACCACAATAGCAAATATATGGTTAGAAAAAGGAACAACTGCATATTCTGTTTTCAACTTTATTGGTTCATCCCAAATTGCAATGTTTATTGCTATGGTTACTGCATTTATATTTTTTGGTAAAAAACTTGACTATTCAATGGAATGGATTATGAAGTCTTTTGATAATGCGGTAAAAGGTATTGCAATGGTTGTTTTAATTATTGGTGCTGGTGGTGCATTAAAGCAAATTATCATCGATACTGGTATTGGCGATACTATTGGTCAATTAATGTCAACTGGGGGGGTATCTCCTTATATTATGGCATGGTTAATTACTGTGTTAATCCGTTTAGCAACAGGGCAAGGTGTTGTTTCTGCTATGACAGCAGCTGGAATTATCGGTGCTGCAGTTATCGATCCTACTACGGGGGGTATGAGAGGCGTGAGCCCAGCCTTACTTGTGCTTGCAACTGCTGCAGGGTCTAATACATTAACTCATATCAACGATGCTTCTTTCTGGTTGTTTAAAGGTTACTTCGATTTATCGATCAAAGATACTTTAAAAACATGGGGCTTATTAGAACTAATTAATTCAATTGTTGGTTTAGTTGTTGTGTTAATTATAAGCATTATTGCTTAATTGTAATCTTTTTATTCATTTCCAATAAACCTTGTGTCATAATCAGCTACACGTTTTTATTGTTTATATTTAATTAAATTTTAAAAATTTATTTTGGTAAAGAGATTTTCATTAAAATGTAAATAATTATTTTCAATAAGACTTTTGATTATAAATGAGGTAGATTATTAGCTCAATTCTAATTTAAAAAACTGGTTCTTTATTGAGAAAGGAGTGAAAGTCAAGATATGCGTTATAACGAGCCACAAATGTTGACGTCAATTTTGGCACAAAACTTTAGTTTATCTAAAATTCAAGATAGAACTAATGCATTAAACTCCTTGGCTAAAGTTGTTAATGATTTGTTGCAATCACCGATGAATCAACAATGCCGAGTTGCCAATTATCGTCAAGGTGTTATGATTTTAGAAGTAAGTACAGCTAGTTGGTTAACTAGATTAAAATACGAACAAAGCAATTTAATATCTGAGATAAGAAAAAATATCTTACCCTCCCTATCTTCTATTCAATATCAGATTAATCCAGATATTTCGGTGAGGTGGTCACACAACAATTATCAAAGTGATAAGTCATCTTTAGTTTCAAGCGTGATAACACAAAAAAGTGCGATGTTTTTATATGCATTAGCAGAAAATGCACCAGACAAGTTAAAAAAACAATTGATAAAACTTGCTAACCATGCAAAATAAGTGCAAGCAAGTAGGATTAAATTTTATAACATTGTATATCTTAAAGATATAAGGAGTGAATGATGGATAAAGATATGATTACTTATCTTATAATCGGATTATTAATTGGTTTTATTGTTAGTTTTGTTTCCACGAACCTTATTAGTCCTAAAGCACGTAAATATGCCAAAGTTAAACAAGAATTAGATCAAACAAAAGATGAATTAATAGCGCAAAAACAAATGATTGCTAAACATTTCTCACACAGTGCAGAGATATTGGATAATATGGCTAAAGATTTTCGTCGTCTTTATCAACATATGGCAGAAAACTCTAGTCAATTTATGGATAGTGATAAAGTTCACTCTTTAGATTTTAATTCAAACTCAGATTTGGACGAAAAAAAAGAAATTACACTTGATAAGCAACCAAGAGATTATTCTTGATAATTCTTCAGTTTATTTAAAACGGATATAAATAAATCTTAACCTATGATTTTGTTGACCGTTACTTAATTCCAAACAATTTTATAGAGAGTAAATTTTTGTAAAAGCGAGAGTTCTAAGATGATTAATTTATTAAAACAACAAAAAAAATTATTAAGTATTTTAGCGTTAAGTTTAGGAATGAGTTTGTCTGCACTTCCGAATACTTATGCTGCTTTTCCTCCAACCTCAACCGATAATAATATGCAACTACCAAGTTTGGCGCCTATGCTTGAAACTGTATTACCATCAGTTGTTAGTATTAAAGTTGAAGGAACAGCTCAAATGCAAAATAATATGCCAGAAGAGTTTAGACGTTTTTTTGGTTATCCAGATAGCCAATCAAGGGCGTTTACAGGTTTAGGTTCTGGTGTGATTATTGATGCCGAAAAAGGCTATGTTGTTACGAATAATCATGTTATCGATGGTGCTGATGAAATTACGGTTGCTCTAAATGATGGCCATGAATTTAAAGCAAAACTAATTGGTAAGGATCCACAAAGCGATATAGCATTACTTAAAGTCGATGATGCCAAAAAATTAACAGCTATTAAATTAGCCGACTCTGATAATTTATGTGTTGGTGATTATGTTGTTGCTATAGGTAATCCATTTGGCATTGGTCAAACCGTTACTTCAGGGATTATTTCAGCTTTGGCTCGTAGTGGACTTAATATGAATGGTTTTGAAAACTTCATTCAAACAGATGCTTCAATTAACCAAGGTAACTCTGGTGGAGCACTTGTGAATTTAAAAGGTGAGCTTGTAGGTATTAATACAGCCATTATTGCTCCAAGCGGTGGTAATGTTGGAATCGGATTTGCAATTCCTAGTAATATGGTAAAAAGTTTAACTTCTCAGCTTATAGAGTTTGGTGAAGTAAAACGTGGTGTGCTTGGTATCAAAGGCAATGAATTGACATCGGATATAGCAAAAGCGTTTGATATTGATGTTCAAAAAGGTGCTTTTGTTAGTGAAGTTATTGAAAATTCAGCTGCACAAGCTGCAGGAATTAAATCTGGTGATATTATTATTTCGATGGATGGTAAACCAGTTGATAGTTTTGCTGAATTACGTGCAAAAATAGCGACAACTGGAGCAGGAAGAACTGTACGGTTAGGCTTAATTCGCGATGGTAAAACAATATCTGTTGAGGTAAAACTAAAAAATAGCGATGAGACAGCAACTGATGCGAAATCGCTACATTCTGCTCTTGATGGTGCAACGCTTAGCAATGGGGAAAGTAAAGGCCAAAAAGGTGTTTTAATAGAAAATATTGCTAAAAATTCGCCTGCATCTCGACTCAGTTTGCAAGAGGGAGATCTTATTACTGGTGTTAATAAAGAACGAGTAACTAATATTGCAGATCTTCGAAAAATTATTGATAGTCACCCATCAGTAATTGCATTAAATATAATTCGTGGTGATAGTCGCTTATATTTAATTTTACGATAATTAGTTTCCTTTTGTATCGTCGATGCCTTGGCATCGACGAAAACTCTAATTTTAACCTTAATATAGATGTGCTAAAATCTTTACCATTCATCCCATTAAAATCCTGAAAGTAATGCTTAAAAGAATTTTATGGCCAATATTAATTGGAACGGTTTTAGCTATTGTCTTATTGATTGTTTTTCCTTCTTTACAAAAGGGAACCCAATCAAATTTTCCAACCTCAATTTTTAGTAACGAGCCATTAAGCTATTCTAGTGCCGTTAAAATCGCGGCTCCAGCAGTAGTTAATATCTATAGTCGCTCAATTAATTCTTTTTCTCAAGAATCACAAAATAACCCAATAACTCCGCTAGGTTCAGGGGTAATTATGAGTGATCAAGGTTACATTGTTACTAATTATCATGTTGTTGAAGATGCGGAACAAATTATTATTGCATTGCAAGATGGGCGTATATTCGAAGCTTTATCTGTAGGTTCAGATAAACTTGTTGATCTTGCTGTATTAAAAATAGAAGCCTTTAATATTCCAACTATATTGATTAATCCTCAACGCGAACCAAAAATTGGTGATGTCGTTTTAGCCATAGGAAACCCTTACAATATAGGACAAACTATTACGCAAGGTATTATCAGTGCTACAGGTCGTGATGGATTGAGTCCATACAGAAGGCAGAATTTTATTCAAACAGATGCATCAATAAATCACGGTAATTCAGGTGGAGCGCTAGTAAATACTAAAGGTGAATTAATGGGAATTAATACTCTTACCTTTGCAAAAAATTTAGGAAATGATTTTCCGGAGGGAATTGGATTTGCGATCCCAACAGCATTAGCAGTTAAAATCATGAATAAATTAATTCGTGATGGAAAAGTCATTAGAGGGTATATAGGTATTGATGGATTAGAATTTGCACCAACTCAAAATCCAAGTGATATACCTGTGGTGTTAGGTATTTTAGTCACCAAAGCGGAAGGTCCTTCATTGCAATCAGGAATACAAACCAATGATATTCTGATTATGGTAGATAATAAGCCTGTTAAATCAATTGTTGAAACAATGGATCAAATAGCAGAGTTGAAACCAGGTACAATTGTCCCCATTATAGTTCTGCGAAATGGTGAAAAGATTGAACTGCAAGTAACAATAGGTCAATTACCTGTTTAATTGTTCTTTTATTTCTTGATTAACACAGTCATTGACCGTATAATCTGCGGTCTTATCATGTTTTTTAACATTCGTATGGTGTATAGATTTTGCTTTTATAGCCATTTATATAGCGATACGAAAAACTTTAGAGGCTTATTATGAAAGAAGGTATTCATCCAGAATATACTGCAATTACAGCAACTTGTTCTTGTGGTAACATTATTAAAACCCATTCTACTGTTGGTCATGATATTCATCTTGATGTATGTGGTGAATGTCACCCATTCTATACAGGTAAACAACGTGATGTTGCAACTGGTGGGCGTGTAGATAAGTTTAAACAACGTTTTGCTATGGTTGGTGGTAAAAAATAATTTCCCGAAAAACCATGTAAAAAATTAACAATAGTTAAAAAGGCGCATAACGCGCCTTTTGTTTTTTTAGAATAAATCTTTTAGTTAATGATCAATCAAATTCGGGGTTAATACCTAAATCTTGCATCATTTTTTGAGCTTGTTTTGGAATACCGTCTTCGCGTTCTTTTTGTAAATCGTCATCACAAGGTAAAGGTTGGCCAGTATAAGCATGGAGAAAGGCTTCACACAATAATTCACTATTTGTTGCGTGACGTAAATTATTAACTTGTCGGCGAGTACGCTCATCAGTCAATATTTTTAAAACTTTTAACGGAATTGATACTGTAATTTTTTTTACTTGCTCGCTTTTTTTACCATGTTCAGCATAAGGGCTTATATATTCGCCATTCCATTCCATCATCTTGTCACCAAATTACATCACAAATAATGTGGGCAATTCTAACGTTTTTTTTATTTCTCTGCAATCTACACATCAAGATAGTTAGACGTCTAGACATGTTGACGTCCTTATTGAATGTGTTATTCTTATACAATCTGTTTTGAAAGTAAGCAAAGTATTATTTAGAGGAACGTTATTATGGTTAGTCAAACCAACAATTTAAGCCAAGGAACAATAGCTGTTCGTGGTGGGATTAATACTGATGAGCAATATGGTAGTGTCGTACCTGTTATTACACCATCTACTTGTTATCGTTATGAAGAATTTGCAAAACCAAGAAAGTTTGATTATGCACGAAAAGCGAATCCTAGTCGGCGATTAGTAGAAGAAACTGTTGCAAAATTAGAAGGTGGTGCCGATGCTATCTTAACAAACTGTGGTATGTCAGCAATTCACCTTATTAGTGTTTCTTTATTAGCGCCAAATGACTTAGTTGTTGCTCCCCATGATTGTTACGGCGGCAGTTATCGACTTTTTAATAGTTTAAGTCAGAAAGGCTATTTTAAAGTAAAATTTGTTGATCAGTCTGATTCAATAGCCTTACAAGAAGCACTTAATTTACATCCTAAATTAGTATTGATTGAAACACCAAGTAACCCATTACTTCGTGTTGTTGATATCAAAAAAATAGCTCAACAAGCGCATGATGTTGGTGCTTTGGTTTTAGTCGATAATACGTTTATGACGCCGATTTTACAAAAACCGTTGGAGCTTGGTGCTGATATAGTCAGCCATTCTTGTACCAAATTTTTAAATGGGCATTCGGATTTATTAGCCGGAATTTTAGTCTTCAAAGACCAACAGCTTGCTACAGATGTTTTATGGTGGGCCAATAATATTGGTACGCTTACTTCATCATTTGATAGTTATCTTTTATTGCGTGGGTTACGAACTCTTGCTGCACGTGTTAATTTACAACAAGAAAATGCCCAAAAAGTTGTTAAGTTTCTTGTTAATCACCCAAAAATAGCAAAAGTATTTCATCCCTCTTTACCATCTAATCTTGGGCATGATATTGCTAAAGAACAACAAAAGGGGTTTGGTTCGTTACTAAGTTTTGAACTGGTTGGAAATGCCGATGTAATGCCGAATTTTTTAAAAGCGCTTAAAATTATTACCTTAGCTCAATCACTTGGTGGCGTTGAAAGTCTTGTCTGCCACCCAGCAATAATGACACATTCAGGTATTAGTGCTGAAGCACGAAAAACGGCGGGTATTTCAGATCAGCTATTACGTATTTCAGTTGGTTTAGAAGATATTACTGATTTACTAGCTGATTTACAGCAAGCACTTGAAACGATTTAATTGAATTTTTAGATTGAAAGAGGGTTGATGATATAATGCTATAATGTTATTTCATCAATCCATTATTTGCAATTTTATTAAAGTAATGTTTTATTTTTCCTGAAATTTTCTATCTTCTTTTTTATCTCGGTAAAAATTTCATCGATTGAATGCCGTTTAGCTCTACCACAAATTTTTGCCTCTTCATTGCAGATCAAACATTGTCTTGGTTGATTTTCGAATTGAGAACGTGATAGGCTATTTTGTGTAACAATGTCAATAACATCAATATCCCACAAACGCCCTAAGGGATGATTATTTTCGACTTCAATACAATATTTTTTAAGAGTTTTAGCTGAACATTTAATTGCTATGATTGCTTCTGAACCAGTAATGTAATGGAAATGATCTTCATTGATTATTGTTATATCGTTTTGTAAAAAACAGAGATGTAAAGCTTTGATAGCTTCGTCAAAAAGATAACGGGCTCCGCTACTGTTTTTTATAGGACCAGGAATAACTATGCTTAATGATATGATTGGATATTTATAGCATGTCATTGCATGCTTTTGGTTTTCAACTCGCTTTTCCTTGGCTAGTAGCATTTGCTCAAGGGTAATAGGAGTGCCATCATCAAATTTAATTTGCATTTTTTTCATCAAATAGAAAAGTAATAGCATGGCACTTTTACATGTCAGGCTATTACTATATTAATAAAGATTAAAATTAATCTTTAACTTGGCGTACGACATCAATAACAGAACCATCACGGAAATGTACAATACCAACGATTTTATCATTAAATTCGATTGGTTTTGGTTCACCAGTTAAAGACACAGCACGTTGATAAAGCTCTTCAATGCTCATAATTGGTAAATTAGCTGCTTTTAAACGTTCAGCAATTTCTGGACGATTAGGGTTAACGGCAATACCATGATCAGTGACTAGCACATCAACGCTCTCACCAGGAGTAACTAATGTTGTTACCTTTTTAATTACTGTTGGAATACGGCTACGAATGAGTGGCGCAACAACAATTGTTAAGTTTGCACCAGCAGCCGTATCACAGTGACCACCAGAAGCACCACGCATTACGCCGTCAGAACCAGTTAATACATTCACATTGTAATCAAGGTCGATTTCTAACGCACTTAAAATAACAATATCAAGCTCATCAACACTTGCACCTTTTGATGCAGGATTGGCATAAACATTAGTTGAAACTTCGATATGATCTTTATTTTTACCTAAAGATTGTCCCGCAGCGCCGTCAAAACTTTGAGTATCTAATAAACGTTTAACTAATCCTTTTTCGTGAAGATCAACAATACTTGCTGTAATACCACCTAAAGCAAATGATGCAGTGATATTTTTCGCCCGCATGCGATTTTCAAGGAAACGAGTTGCCGCAGTTGACGATGCACCAGAACCAGTTTGGATTGAAAAACCATCTTTAAAATAACCAGAGTGTTCAATAACATCAGCAGCATAACGAGCGATCATCAGTTCGCGTGGATTGCTAGTTATACGCGCTGCACCCACACTAATTTTAGTTGGGTCACCCACTTCATCAACTTTAACAATATAATCAACTTGATCTTGGCGAATACTTGCTGGATGGTTAGGATATCCAACAATATCCTCAGTTAATAGTACAACTTTTTTCGCAAATTGCGCATCAACCATAGCATAACCTAGAGCACCACATTGTGATTTTCCAGATACACCATTAGCATTACCTTGTTCATCAGCGGTTGATACAGCTAAAAATGCGATATCAATGTTAATTTCACCACTTTGGATCAGTTTTACACGCCCACCATGAGAATGGATATGGACTGGATTTTCCATTAAACCGTGAGAAATAGCATCGGCTAATTTACCACGTAAACCAGAGGTATAAATTTTAGTAATTACACCAGATTCGATATGAGGAATTAACGCTGAGTTACAGCTTAATAAAGAACTTGAAGCTAGCGTCAAATTTTTAATGCCTAAATTACTGATAGTCTCAACAACTTTGTTGATAACCTTATCGCCTTCACGAAATGCATGGTGAAAAGAGATAGTCATACCATCACGCAATTCACATTTTTTAATTGCTTGCTCAATAGAATCACACAATTTACGCGTATATTTAGACTCATCTTTTAAATATGGTGTTGTTGCGTTAGCATCAACAAAAGGCTTAATATTCTTGAGATCAGGATGCTGTTTAAGCAAATCATCAATTTTTTTGTTTATAGAAGTAGTCATTTTTCAATCCTATCAAATTTCTTTACGTACACCAGAATACTTAGCCAACTCGATAACTTTTCTAGCTCGAGCAATAATCGGTGCATCAATCATTTTGCCATTTAGAGAAATAACGCCAAGGCCTTTTCTTTCTCCCTCTTCTGCTGCTTCAACCACTTTTTGGGCATGTTCAACTTCAGCTGCTGTTGGAGCATAAGCATTGTGGAGCAGATCGATTTGTCTAGGATTAATGAGCGATTTACCGTTGTAACCTAATTTTTTGATTAAGCTGACTTCTTTCAAGAAACCTTCATCATCATTAACATTAGAGTAAACAACGTCAAAAGCATCAATTTTAGCCACACGTGCTGCATGTAATACTGCACAGCGAGCATAGAATAGCTCTGTGCCATCGCCACGTTCAGTTTGCATATCAACAAGATAGTCAAATGCAGCTAGCGCAATACCGATTAAACGTGGAGAAGATTTAGCAATAGAAACGGCATTAACAACACCTTGAGCTGATTCGATCGCAGCCATTAATTTAGTGCTACCAACTTCACGTCCACACTCTTTTTCGATTCTTTCAACATGAGCTTCTAACTCATGAATATCTTCAGCACAGTTAGTCATTGGTAAACGTACTACATCAACCCCAGCTCTTACAACTGCTTCAAGGTCTTTTAGACCAAATGGAGTATCAAGCGCGTTGATTCGTACTACTGTTTCAATTCCGTGCTCTTTATAAACAGGAAGAAGTAAAGTTTGTGCGACTAATAAACGCGCTGAATCTTTTTCCTTAATTGAAACAGCATCTTCAAGATCGAACATGATTGAATCAGGTTTATAAACAAACGAAGTTGATAACATAGCGGCGTTTGCACCTGGAAGAAATAGCATACTTCGACGTAATTTTTTCATAGTAATTTACTCCAATCTAAGTTTTCTTCTTCTGCGCCACGTAAAACTGCACATTGAACTCTAGCTTTAATAGCGCAATCAAGTGCACCTTTATCATCAATAATGATTAAACCGTCGGTTACATTAAGCTCATTTAAAGTTTGATCAACAACCACACGGATTTGATCGCCGAATTGTTTATTAACATCACTATTAATAACAATTTCAATTCCCGCGTTTGGCATAACTTTGACTAACAAATCGCTAGATTCAAGAGTCCCCGCCATGGCTTCTTTTTGTATTTTCATTTTTTTACCTTTTAAAACGTATTAAATTTTAAATTTATCCAAATTAGCTGAAAGGTAATCCCATGTAGTAGATGGAACTAGTTTTTTTACCTCTTCATATTGCCCTGATGCTAATAATTTTCTTACTAATGAAGCCGATACAATAGTATCGCCTTCGATTATTCGTTGAACTTCAACAACGGTAATCGCCGATTGGTTACTAACTGCTTTATTTTCAAGCCAATAAGACATCGCCTCATTGTAAGCCTTAGTAACTTCGTCATAAGGTTCAGTTCCAACAAATCGATTGGTAATATTAAGTGCTGGAGCAATATAATTTCGGAATATAAGCAGATCGATACCCATATAGGCTTGATCAATTTTTGTCTTATCTTTGAGAAAATAAGTTGGAAATGTTGCTCTTGAAATAATATAAGGCGAACTTGCATGCACTGTAACATTTTTTATCTGTTTAGTACCATCTTTAACTAACTTCAAACGTGTATCAAATGAAAATAACGATGCATTTTCATTGACGACAAAAACATGCAACCAATCACATTGACTTGCAGCATATTGAATAAGATATTGATGGCCTTTAGTGAATGGATTAGCATTCATAACAATGCTACCGATTTTACTCCCTTCTTTTTGTTGCATGCTTAGTTGTTTACAATATTGTCTTATTCCAACTGGATTGTTTTCCATTAAGACAACAAGATCAGTTATTTCAACAATAGGATAAAACCCACATCCCTTAAAAAAATCTATATTTTCAGGTTTTGTATATAAAAAAAGATGGAAATAGCCGTTTTCATTGGCATATTTTATTACATGATCCATCAAGGTCAGATTTAGCTGATTACCGCGATAATTAGGATCGATAGCAACACATTTAATAATATTGCGATCGATACCTGCACAAGCAATAATTTGTTCACTAGCTTTCGCTATCATAAAAATAGTAACTTGTGAATCAAGATCAAGATCAGAGCGAGATAACAACTGTTTAATTTCTTGATAATCTTGTTCTGCTTTAGAAATATCAACAACGGCATAATCAACTAAATCGTACATAATTTTACCTTTATTCAGCTACTACATAATTAGTTAAACGACCAATTCCTGTAATTTCGACTTCGATTGTATCACCTTCTTTCATAAATACTGGAGGATTACGTTTTTTACCAACTCCACCTGGTGATCCAGTAAGAATAACATCACCCGGAGATAAACGGGTAAAAGTACTAATATAAGAAATTAATTCAGGCACGGTATGCATCAGATTTTTAATTGAATCATGTTGCATTTGCTCGCCATTTAAATAAGTAGTTAAAGATAATACTTTTGGATCAGGGATTTCATCGCTTGTTGTAATGCATGGACCGAAAGCACCAGTGCTAGGCCAGTTTTTACCTGCAGTAAACCAAGTGTATTGCCAGTCACGAATAGAACCATCCATATAACAGCTATAACCAGCTACATATGATAACGCATCTTCTTGCTTAATACGAAAACCAGCTTTACCTATAATAATAGCTAATTCTCCTTCATAATCCAACTCATTAGTAATAGCTGGTTTAATAATGTTAGTTTTATGACCTGTTTGAGAATCAGGGAAACGAACAAAAAGCGTTGGTGCTGAACTGGTTTCATTAAATTCAGCCCGTTTTTCGGCATAGTTCATGCCAACGCATAGAATTTTGTTTGGATTTGGAATGACGGGCAAATAAGTAATGTCTTGTTCATCAATGTCACTTGGGGCATCAAGATAGGTTTTGGCAACGGATAGTCCTTCTTTATCGGCAAGTAGTGATTTTAAATCAGTGTATTTATCACCTAATTTTTGCTTTAAATCAACAATACCGTTGTGAGTAAGAAGACCAAAACTTGCTCTACCAGAGACAAGATAACTAACAAGCTTCATGAAAACTCCTTAAAAACTATTTTGTTAATTGTAAATATCAAATAGAAATGACAACCTTAGTATAAACTAAGGTTGTCATTTAATATGTAAAATCTATACTAAGAAATTGCCGAGAATAAGTAATGATATTGATACATTAATAGCACCACCAATACGAGTTGCAATTTGTGCAAATGGCATAAGTTCCATACGTTCTGCAGCAGTTAAAATTGCCACGTCACCTGTTCCACCTTGGCCACTTTGACAACAAGAAATAACAGCAGCATCAACTGGATACATACCAAGTTTTTTAGCAACAAAGAAACCAGTAGTAACCAAACTAACAACTGTACAAACAATAACAATTAAGTTTGTAATAGTGAACGCTTCAACAATTTTTTCCCATGGTGTAATTGCTACACCTACTGCAAATAAAATTGGATAGGTAACAGACGTCTGGAAAAATTTATAAACAACTTGTGAACCACTTAATACTTTAGGTGAAACACCAGATACTAATTTAACAAAAACAGCTGCAAATAGCATTCCTACTGGAGCTGGAATACCAGTCACTTTGTGACCAATCATACCAACCATATAAAGAATAGCCGCTAATAATACACCTGAAGCAAATGTTGTTACATCCATAATCGATTCAGTTTTGGCTGCTTTTTTATCAGCGACTTCATCGTCTGCAGGTAATAGTCGACCGTTACCTGTTAAGTGTGGATAAGCTTTACCAATACGATTAAGAATACCACCACAGATAATACCAGTTAAACCACCTAACATTACGATTGGTAACACACGACCAAGCGCATCACCTTGTTCCATACCTAAGATTGAAGCGTACCCGATTGAAAGTGGAATCGCACCTTCACCAACACCACCAGCCATAATAGGTAATACTAAGAAGAAGAATGTTTCAAATGGTGTTAAACCAAGCAAATAACCAACGCCAACACCAACAAGCATACCAACTATTTCACCACATACCATTGGACCGAAGATTTTTAAGAATCCTTGGATAAGTGTTTTCTTATCCATATGCATAATACTACCCACGATGATACAACAGATGTATAAATAAAGAATATGTGTATCTTTATAGAATTTTTTTGTTGCATCAACAACTGGTTCAGGAAGAATACCATAATAAACTAGAGCTGATGGAATAAAGGTTGCACAAATTGCTGCAGCACCCATTTTTCCAATGATCGGTAAACGTTTACCAATCTCACCACATAGAAAGCCAAAAAAAGCACAAGTAACAACCATTACAACGATTTCACTAGGTAATTTACCTGTTACAAACACTTCAGTAAAAATAAGAATTCCTGCAATAATAAATAAAGGAAGAGGGATAACACCAATTTTATAGTTATCCATCAATCGCCACCAATTATACGGCCAACCTGTCAGATTTTCTGTAACAGTCTTACCTGTCGATTCTTTTTCGTTAATGATTTTTTCAGATGAGTTAAAATTCACCATTTAATTTTTTCTCCAAAATGTCTTAATTTATTCGAAATTGTTGGTGCGTATCTTTACAAAAATTTAATAATTTTTTTGTGATATAAATCATAAATTAACTGTGGTTTTTATGGTTTTAAAGGATATATGTTTTTTAATGCTGTGATACACTTATTTGAACTTATTTTGAAAAAGCAAATATAAAATGCGAAAAAAAATCTATTTATCATTTACCACAAAACTTTTTTTCTCGCTTTTGTTTTTTTCGTTGATTGTTCTTGCGCTATTACAAAGCTATATTTGGAACACAACTGAAACAAATTTGTATAGAAGCTTGGGCGAAAAAGCGCAAATTCAAGCAAAAGAGTTATCTGTTTTACCAAGTTTAATTGAATATGTCAAAGACAAAAACACCAATAAAATAGCCGATTTAATTACAGGCATATTTAAACAAAGTGATGCGAGCTATATTGTTATTGGCGATGCCAATGCTAATCGTCTATTTCATACAGCTAATAGCCCTTTAAACTCCCCTATGGTTGGGGATGATAATCAAGAGGTCCTTAATGGTAATAGTAGTATCACCATTAGTGAAGGTTCTCTTGGCTTAGCATTAAGGGGTAAAGCTCCGATTGTCGAATATGATAAGGTTATTGGCATTGTCTCGGTCGGTTATATGATTGATGATATTTATGCACTGCATATACAACAATTTATACCGTTTATCATTTTTTGCTCCTTGCTATTCTTAGCATTATTTATCTTTTCATATTGCTTTTCAAAAGCGATTAAAAAGCAGATGTTTAATTTAGAACCTAAAGCAATTGCACTACTAGTAAAAAGTCAGAAATCGATCATGGAATCGATTTTTGAAGGTGTTATCGCAATCGATCTTAATCATAAAATCATCAATATCAATCAATCTGCTCGTACAATGTTAAATATTAAGATAAGTGACGATGAGTTACATAAATATGATTTAAGCGAATTTATTAAATCAAGCGACTTCATTTATAAAAAAGAAAGTCAAACTGAAGATATACATGACCATATTTGCTATTTCAATAACATGATTGTCATAGCAAGCAGAGTTCGAGTAGTCATTGATGATAAAATTCAAGGCTGGGTAATTACTTTTCGTAACTTTGATGATATTAATATATTAAGCATGCAATTAACACAAGTAACCCAATATGTAGATAATTTACGCGCATTAAGACATGAGCATCTTAATTGGTTGGCAACTTTATCTGGGTTAATTTATATGAAACGTTATGAAGAAGCGCAATCATTTATTGCATTGCAATCTGCCAATAATCAAAGTAATTTAGACTTTATCACCGAACATTTTAATGTGCCGGCTATATGTGGTTTATTAATTGGAAAATATTCAAAAGCACATGAAATTGGTTTAAATCTAGTATTTGATCCAGCATGCCAATTAAATGCATTACCTTCACTTATCACTGAAATTGAATTTATGTCAATTTTAGGTAATTTGCTTGATAACGCTTTTAACGCTAGCTTAAAAAACGAGCACGGAGATAAAACTATTTATCTCTATCTTAGCGACGCAACAGATGAAGAAGTTGTATTAGAGGTAACTGATCAAGGCTGTGGCATTGATGAAAATATTCGCGATTCAATTTTCGAACCTGGCGTCACATCGCAAGAAGGTAAAGAACATGGTATTGGTTTACACCTTGTTTCGACCTATATAAAAAAGGCCAATGGTTATATTACATTTGAAGATAATATCCCTTATGGAACAATTTTTTCTGTATTTATACCTAAATAATAAAAAGGCAATTATATGAATCAATTTCAAGAAGATAATATCAAAGTGCTTATTGTTGAAGATGAGCCAATTTTAGCAGAACTAAATGCAGAGTTTATTCAAAAAGACACAAAAGTTAAAGTAATTGGAATAGCTTCAACACTAGAAGAAGCTAAAATAATGGTAGAAAAACTAAAACCGACCTTAATATTACTCGATAATTATTTACCTGACGGCAAAGGAATAGAATTATTTGAATACATCATAAATAATCATCTAGATTGCTATGTTATTTTTATTACAGCTGCAAGTGATATGGATACTTGTAGTAAAGCGATTCGTTATGGTGCGTTTGATTATTTGATTAAACCCGTCTCTTATCAACGATTAAAACATTCACTTGAGCGTTTTGAACTCTTTCTATATAGACAAAGTTTACAAAAACATGTCAATCAACGAAAAATAGACGAACTTTTCAATTTGCAAACTAAAGATTTTGTTGATATGAACCGCCACTCCAAAGGGATTGAAGAAATCACGCTACAAAAAGTCAAAGACTTATTTATGCAAACCGATAAAGCACTCACTGTTGACGAAATAGTCGAAAAAGCCAATATTAGCAAAACAACCGCTAGGCGATATTTAGAATATTGTGTACAAATCAAATTATTAACAGTCGAACTTAATCATGGAAAAATTGGACGACCAGAAAGGCTATATAAACGTTTAGGGAAATAGTTTTCTTAATTAAGAAAGTTTTCATATCATAGCTTATTTTATATATAATTGATAATTATATAAATATGCTTATTTGTTATTTTAACTGCAAAATATTTGATGCTAAATTTACCCCACCTAGTTGCCAAATAGTTAAAATTTTGCAGTACAAAATAATAAGGAGTAAGCGTATGTCTTTAGTTATAGGAAAGATCGTTACTACTGAAAATAATGAGATTGACAAAAATGGAGCTTTTGTTCGCCAGACAAATCGTTTTGTTACACAATTTGGTGATAAATCTGGACAGCTACCCGTTAAAGCAGGTCGTTATCGTTTAATTTGGGCGGCTGTTTGCCCATGGGCGCATCGCTCAATGATTGCTATAAAATTATTAGGATTAGAAGATGTAATTAGTGTTGGAAAAGTCAATCCGATTAGAACCTCCAATGGCTGGGAATTTTCGCTTGATGCTAACGGCAAAGATCCTGTACTTGGAATCCGTTATTTACCCGAAATTTATGCCTTAACGGATCCTCAATATAATGGTAGAGCAACGGTGCCAACCGTTGTCGATGTAAAAACAGGAAAAGTTGTCAATAATGATTATTTTAAGCTTACTTATTATTGGGCAACTGCATTTAAACCTTTTCATAAAGCTAATGCACCTGACCTTTATCCTGAAAAATTACGAGCAGATATTGATGCGCTAAATGATGTGATATTCCATGAAGTGAATAATGGTGTGTATAAAGCAGGTTTTGCACGCTCGCAAAAAGCTTATGAAGATGCATACTACCTTGTTTTTAATCAATTAGATAAGTTAGAGCAGCGTTTGAGCCAATCACGTTACTTATTCGGTGATAAAATTACGGATTCGGATATTCGTCTTTATGTGACGTTGGCTCGATTTGATGTTGCCTACTATTCTGCTTTTAAAACTAATCGTAATCGAATTATCGACTACCCTAACTTGTGGGCTTATGCTCGAGACCTTTATCAAATCCCTGCATTTGGTGAAACAACAGATTTTGAAGCAATAAAAAAAGGCTATTTTTTGGGCGTTAATTCCCATAATCCTTATGATATTTTACCTTTAGGCCCAGATGTCAGTAATTGGCATACTCCACACAACCGATCTCAACAGTTCAGTTCGAATAATTAATTTTATTGATGGGAGTAATTATAATGCCAAATATATTAGATATTGGATTGATTTTTATCCAAATTCCAACATTACTGGCTTACTTACCTGTAACACTTTTTATTACTTTTTTCTCAATGCTACTAGGGGTAATGTTAGGATTAATTATTGCTATCATCAAAATGAATAAAATACCGATATTATCACAAATAGCAGCGGTATTTGTCTCTTTTGTAAGAGGAACCCCATTATTAGTACAGCTCTATTTAAGCTTTTATGGCATACCTATCCTATTGCGTTATATAAATTATTTTTATGATACTCACTATAATATTAATGGTATATCCCCAATGTTTTTTGTGTTAATTGCCTTTTCCTTTAACGAGGCTGCCTATAATTCAGAAACAATCCGCGCAGCATTACAATCTGTGAATAAAGGTCAAATTGAAGCTGCGCAATCATTAGGAATGACTTATAGCCAGTTGTTACGGAGAATTGTGATCCCTGAAGCCTTTATCATAGCATTACCTAATTTAGCGAATGCGCTGATTGGTTTACTAAAAGGTACATCATTAGCATTTGTTTGTTCGGTGACTGAAATGACTGGTAGAGGAAAAACTTTAGCAGGACATAGTTACCGTTATTTCGAGGTTTATATTTCATTGGCATTAATTTATTGGATATTAACCATTATTATTGAGCTAATTATGAAATATTTAGAAAAGCATTTAACCATTTCTGAAAGTGTTGACACTCCAAGTTATCGCCGAGGAAAATTATTATGATTAATGTTCAAAATTTAACATTATCATTTCATCATAACCTGATATTGGATAAGCTTAACTTTCACATATTTCCTCATGAAATTGTTGCGGTTATTGGAGCATCGGGAGCTGGTAAATCGACACTTTTACGTTGTCTAAATTTATTAGAAAAACCACAGCAAGGTAAGATCTGTATTGATAATTTTGAATTTGATGTCAACTGTAGAAAAAGGCATGAAGTTGTAGCATTTCGCCAACAAACATCAATGGTATTTCAACAATTCAATTTATTTCAACAAAAAAATGCATTAGAAAATGTCATGGAAGGACTAATGATTGTAAAAAAATACCCAAAAGATAAGGCAAAGCAGATAGCATACGGCAAACTAGTTCAGGTTGGTCTTGCTGAGCGAATTTATCATTATCCAAAACAGCTATCAGGAGGGCAACAGCAACGAGTCGCAATTGCCAGAGCATTAGCTATGGAGCCGAAAGTTTTGTTGCTTGATGAACCAACCTCGGCACTCGATCCTGAGCTAGTGAGAGAAGTGTTAGCAACAATAAAAATAGCAGCTAAGTTAGGTATCACTATGATTTTAGTTTCTCATGAAATGAGTTTTGTACATGACATTGCAACTCGGGTGCTATTTTTAGATAAAGGAAAAATCATTGAAGATGGTTCACCGCAGCAAGTGTTTTCAAATCCAACTCAGCAAAGAACCAAAGATTTTTTAGCCAGATATTATTCTGGCAGTTGATTATGAAATTTAATAAATGGAGTATGAATGAATATTATTATTCAACAACATTGTGATGGTATTAATTGGCAAGACGTCGCAGATTTACTTGCTTTTTATGGACTTAGTTCATTGGATGCTAAAATGCAAGAACTAGTGTTTCGTAATAGCTATGCTGTTGTATTTTTACTGGACCAAGAACGCATTGTTGGTGTTGGGCGTGCATTATCTGATGGTGTTTGTCAGGCGGCTATATATAACATTGCATTGGCAAAACATCTACATGGGCAACAGTATGGAAGACTGATAGTTGATAAACTTGTTGAGCAGGTAACACAGTGCAATATTATTCTTTACACCCATCCACAAACCGTCGAGTTTTATAAAAATTTAGGCTTTGAAGTAATGAAAACGGGCATGGTTCGTTATCAATCCGATCATCTAACTGAAATGAGAAACATGGGTTTTATTTAAAATGTAGATAAAAACAGTTCAATCAATCCGTTGGCAATATTAAGCCAAATTTAAGGAGAAAATAGTGTTATGAATTGCAAAAAGTGGTTAAATATTTTAGTAGTAGGAACTTTATTTTTAACTGGCTGTGATAATCAAAATAAAGATACGCAAGCAAAAGGTAAAGAAAAAATTATTATTGCAACATCTGGTGCCCCAAGCCCTTTCACCATGGTAGATAAGAAAGGTGAGCTAATGGGGTATGATATTGATGTGGTAAAAACAATATTTGCAAATCTACCTCAATATGAGATTAGCTTTGAAATTACTGAATTTCCATCAGTTTTAGCGGGTCTCGATTCGCAGCGTTATCAGGTAGGTGCTAATAATTTTGCCATGAATGAAAAACGGAAAGAAAAGTATTTCTACTCTGATCCTATTTTTAAAAATCAATATGCTATTGCAGTTGCAACAAAAAATAACAATATTAAACAGTTTACCGATCTTAATGGCAAATCAACCGAAGTGACGCCAGGACTGAATTATGCTACCGCATTAGAGTTATATAATGAACAACATCCAAATAATCCTGTTAAAATTGTTTATAGTGAAGCTGATTTATTGCCTGTACTTCAGCATGTTGAAACTGGACAATATGATTTTCAATTAATCGATAAAGTGATGCTATCGCAATTGATTACTGAATATAATCTTAACCTAAAAATAATAGAATTAAACCAAGATGATACTGATCGTATTGGTTCTCCATACAGTTATTTATTGATCAGTAAAGATGCTAAAGGTGAACGGTTAATTAAAGATATTAACCAAGGGATACAACAAATTATCAATAATGGCAAGTTGTCTAAAATTAGTGAACATTATTTTGGTACAGATTATTCACCTAAATAATCAATTTTCCACTCTTTTAAATTGATAATCGATTCTTTTATGCTAATGGAAAATAAATATCGGTTATCACCTCATCAGGTTAAATATTTAAACCAACATTGACATAATGAAAAATTGGAGATAAGACGACAAGTTAAACGCTATAACAAAACTTATCTGTGTAAAATACCATAATATTGACCAAACATTTATTCGGATAAATCTCAATTTAGCTCAGTAAAGTTTCAATAAAGTGAAATAGAGATGTGGCATAATTAGCAAATAATTACCGATTCAAAAGATAGACAATAAAAGGTTAAAATATTTATGAGTTTTGAGAGTATTATTTTAATTATAAAATATAAGCAATTCGGTGTTTTCCTACAAGTATTTTTACAAAAAATATCAAAAAATCATAATTGATATTCTAGTAAGGTGATTTTTTGTGGCGTATAATTTGTTTTCCACTAATCAACTTTCTGGTTTAAAATTAAGATGAAACTTAATGTAATAATTGCATCCTTAATGTTAACTAGTCTATCTTGTGCTGCTACGGAGTCGGTTCAACATTGGGACTATGAAGGCGAAACTAAACCCGAAAATTGGGGAAAACTTTCTCCAGAATTCTCAACCTGTGAAAATGGCAAAAATCAATCACCAATCAATATTGAATCTGCACTAAAAACACACCATAATAATCTTAACTTGATGTTTAAAATAGGGAAACAAGACATCATCAACAACGGCCACACAATTCAAATCAATGTTAACGAAGGCAATACACTCGAAATAGACAACGAAATTTTTATCCTACAACAATTTCATTTTCATACACCAAGCGAAAATACAATTAAAGGTAAGCACTTTCCGATGGAAGCCCATTTTGTTTATAAAAACAAAAATGGTGATTTAACAGTTGTAGGCCTTATGTTTAAGAAGGGAAAACATAATCCAGAGTTAGCTAAAGCTTGGCAACAAATACCGGTAGAAGCAGGAAACACAGAAAAATTAAATCAATCGGTTGATATTAAGGCATTATTGCCAAATAGATTAGATTTTTACCGCTTTAGTGGTTCTTTGACTACGCCACCGTGTACAGAAGGTGTTAGATGGATTATTTTAGAACAAGAAACCAGTATGTCCACTGAACAAATCGAAAAATTCCATTCAATCATGCATCACGATAACAATCGCCCAATTCAACCTTTGAATGGTCGTATTATTATTGATTAATAAATTATGGTCTGGCTTGGTTAAAAGATTTCTAATTAAGCTAGGTTGTTGTGTTGTTGGAACTTTGGTGGATTGTAAAGCTTTTTCCACAATATATAATTGCTGGAACTAGGAAAGTTGAACTTACTCTCTTCTTTGTAGGCTAGTGGGTTTTGTAACCTTTTTGATTGATAAAATGTTTATTACACGTTTTAACAAATTGGAGTATGCCTCTCCTTGATACTCACAACTACTATCAGAATTAATACATTCAATGGTATAAAGACATTGACCTGATATATAGTTAGTCAAAACTGTGACATGCTAAATTAAAATTCATCTGAGTAAATGCCATATAAAGCTCACGCAAAAAACTATCAGTACTGAGGTTGATTATCCACTAGATTATTGTTTAATTTATTTTTAAAGATAAACATTTGATGTCAGCATGCTACATTCCGCAAAGATAAATTCCGTTATAGATCTTAATTTGTCGTCTTACTAGTAAAGGTGCTAACAACTTTAATCGAACTGTCTTTAGCCGGTTATAAATAACTATATAATTGATCATAGAAACATTTAGCAAAATCAATGATGTTATTTTTTCTTTATGATATAGTTGCTATATTCCTTGTGTATGATAACTAGTTAGTTTATATATATCTATTACAATACTTTCTCGAAAAACTGCAAACAACGAGAGCATTTTTACAAGTGGTAATTAGGCATTTCACAAGTACTGATAAAAAGTATAATATATGGCACTATTTAAATTATCGAAATATCAATTCAACCATAAAGATAACATCATGCAAAAGTTTAATGTCAAAACCTTTCAGGGGTTAATTCTTACGTTACAAGACTACTGGGCTAATCAAGGATGCACTGTGATTCAGCCTTTGGATATAGAAGTTGGCGCGGGAACATCTCACCCGATGACTTGCCTACGAGCACTGGGACCTGAACCTATTAATGCAGCTTATGTCCAACCATCTCGCCGCCCAACCGATGGCCGCTATGGCGAGAATCCAAACAGGCTTCAGCATTATTATCAATTTCAAGTTATCTTAAAACCTTCTCCTGATAATATTCAAGAGCTTTATTTAGGTTCGTTAAAACAATTAGGCCTTGATCCAACTGTTAATGATATCCGTTTTGTTGAAGATAATTGGGAAAATCCAACCCTTGGTGCATGGGGGCTTGGTTGGGAAGTTTGGTTAAATGGTATGGAAGTAACCCAATTTACTTACTTTCAACAAATTGGTGGGCTTGAATGTAAGCCAGTTACTGGTGAAATCACTTATGGACTTGAACGCTTAGCAATGTATATTCAAGGCGTGGATAGTGTTTATGATTTGGTTTGGAGTGATGGTACATTTGGTAAAACAACTTATGGCGATGTGTTTCATCAAAACGAAGTTGAGCAATCCACTTATAATTTTGAATATGCAAATGTTGAATTTTTATTTTATTGTTTTGAACAACACGAAAAAGAAGCCAAGTTTTTGCTTGAGTTAGAAAAACCACTGCCACTACCTGCTTATGAACGCATCTTAAAAGCTGCCCACTGTTTTAATTTACTTGATGCTCGTAAAGCAATTTCAGTAACTGAGCGACAACGTTATATTTTGCGCATCAGAACATTAACCAAAATGGTAGCGGAAGCCTATTACGCATCACGTGAAGCACTTGGATTCCCTATGTGCAAAAATTTACTCTCTAGCAAAAGTGCATCAAAGTAGGAATTAGAAGATTATGCAAAAAACATTTTTAGTGGAAATTGGTACCGAAGAGTTACCACCAAAATCACTCCGCACGTTAGCAGAGAGCTTTGCGGCTAATTTTATACAACAGCTTGATAATGCCAATTTGGAACATGGTGAAGTGCTTTGGTATGCATCGCCCCGTCGTTTAGCATTAAAAGTTTTAAATTTGAATGATACGCAACCCGATAGCCAAATTGTTAAACGAGGTCCAGCGGTCAGCGCAGCCTTTGATGCCAATGGCAATGCAACTAAAGCTGCTGAAGGTTGGGCTCGTGGTTGTGGTATTACAGTTGATCAGGCTGAGCGTATACAAACCGATAAAGGTGAATGGCTTTCTTATACTCAAAATCAAAAAGGTCAGCTAGTTGTTAATTTATTAAGTGATATGGTTAAAACCGCATTAAGTAAATTACCTATCCCTAAACCAATGCGTTGGGCGGCTCGCCAAGTTGAATTTATTCGTCCATGTCATACTGTCACCATGTTGTATGGGGATGAACTTGTGCCCGGTACGATTTTAGAGATCAAATCAGATCGCATTATTCGTGGCCATCGTTTTATGGGTGAACAAGAGTTCACTATTGATAATGCAGACCAGTATCCTGAAATTTTGGAACAACGTGGTAAGGTAATTGCTGACTATGATAAACGTAAATCTATCATTAAACAACAAGCTGAAGAAGAAGCTGCAAAATTAAATGGTAAAGCAGATTTAACAGATAATTTGCTTGAAGAAGTTTCATCTCTAGTTGAATGGCCTGTTGTGTTAACTGCTAAATTTGAGGAGCGATTTTTAGAGGTTCCTGCTGAATCATTGGTTTATACCATGAAAGGTGATCAAAAATACTTTCCTGTTTATGATAAACAAGGCAAATTATTACCAAACTTTATTTTTGTGGCTAATATTGAGTCAAAAGATCCACAAGTTGTAATTTCGGGTAATGAGAAAGTGGTTCGCCCTCGCCTTGCCGATGCTGAATTCTTTTATCAAACTGATTTAAAACAACGTTTAGAAGACCGTTTGCCTCGCCTTGAAACAGTTTTATTTCAACAACAACTTGGAACAGTTAAGGATAAAGCAATTCGCATAGAGTCGTTATCAGGCTTTATTGCCGATAAAATTGGGGCTGATATTGAGCAAGCCAAACGAGCGGGAAAATTAACAAAATGCGATTTAGTGACTAATACTGTTTTTGAATTCCCTGAAACACAAGGTATTATGGGGCGTTATTTAGCCCTTAAAGATGGCGAAAGTATTGAAGTTGCAACCGCCATTGAAGAACAGTATAAACCACGTTTTTCTGGTGATGAATTACCAAGTACTACTGTTTCTTGCGCAGTTTCTATCGCTGAAAAATTGGATACTTTAGCTGGCATTTTTGGTATTGGTCAGCACCCTAAAGGCGATAAAGATCCTTTTGCATTGCGTCGTGCTGCTATTGGTGTTTTGCGTATTATTGTTGAAAAGGCACTGCCTTTAGATCTAGTTGAATTAGCCAATTATGCAGCATCATTATATGGCGATAAGCTTAATAATAAAAACGTAGTTGGAGATATTGTTATTTTTATGCAGGGTCGTTTTCGAGCTTGGTATCAAGAACAAGGCTTTGCAATTGATACGATTCAAGCTGTTTTAGCGCTTAATCCAACTAAACCTGCTGATTTTGATGCACGCGTTAAGGCAGTCACTCACTTTAGAACCTTGCCAGAGGCCTCATCACTAGCCGAAGCTAATAAACGTGTGTCAAATATCTTATCTAAAGCCGAAGTTACTATTCCTGAGCAGGTCAATGCAGCCTTGCTAGAGACAGGCGCAGAAGGTCAATTAGCTAAAAAATTGGCGATTTTAACCGATAAACTTTCACCGTATTTTAGTGAAAGCCGTTATCAAGATGCGTTAGTTGAATTATCGTCATTAAAAGAGACGGTGAATGCGTTTTTTGATTCTGTCATGGTTATGGTTGACAATGAAGGTATTAGGCTTAATCGATTAGCACTTTTGAAAAAGCTACAAAACTTATTCTTAAAAGTAGCTGATATTTCATTATTGCAAGCTTAATTTACGAATTTAATCGTTCAAAAATAATTGTGGTAGCTACACTGGTTACCACACGTAAGGAACTTATATGGAAATGCAAAAAAAAATCTCTTTTCCTTTAACTTTTACACAAACTCGCAATTTTATTCGTAATCGTATTACGCAATTTATTCTTGTTAGTCTAACGCTAGCTTTAATTCATACGTTTTTTAATTCTTTATTTGACAAACAAAATCTAGCTCAACAAATCTATTTTTCACAAAATTTAACTAACTATGTTTTATTCGTGATGTTGACATTACTAATTGGAATTATTTTAAAAGCAATTAGTATAGCAACAATTTCTAACCTTTATATCAGCGATAAACTTAATTTAAATCTATTACTTTCTAAAGCGTTATCAAATACATTAAAAATTATTTTTTTTTATATTATCATTGGTGCCTTTATATTTTTAGTCTCATTTATGTTATCTATAGTGCTTATTAGTTTAAATTTGCTTTTACCTAAAGTACTTATTTTTATATTAATTTTTTTAGTATTACTAATTCCAATCCTAATTTTAATTATCTTTTGTAACTTCTTTTTTGCTTCGCTGGTTGAACCTAGTCAAAACAATATTTTTGACTCACTTTCATTAAGCATTCAGTTATCAAAAACACAGTGGCGCTCAGCTATTTTGATGGTATTAATCTACCTAGCATTTGTGATGGTTTTTGCTCAATTAACTATTGCGTTCGATAGTGACAATTTTGTCCTTGATACGATCCTCTCTTTCTGTAGTGTCTTTTTTGATATTTTTGTTACTAGCTTTTTCTATCGTCTTTATACGCTAGCAAATAGTGCCTCTAACTCAGCAGCACCGTCTAACAATGATGATAAAAATCAAAAAGACCATAAGTTAATTCTTTAATTGTTATTCATATCCTTACCAACTCTATTTTGGTAAGGATATCATTTGCCATATACTATTTTGATTTAACTAAATCTATTGGTTAAAAGCTATGACTCCAGCAATTGATTTACTTAAAAAGTTAAAAATCAAATTTAATATCCACCAATATAAACACGATCCCAACCAAACTAACTATGGGCAAGAAGCGGTTGATAAACTTGATCCCAGTTTGAATGTTACAGCAACACAGGTATTTAAAACCTTGATTGTGAGTTTAAACGGTAACAATAAGACGTTAGCGGTTTGTGTATTGCCTGTCGATAGTCATTTGGATCTTAAAAAAGTCGCAAAAGCATTAAACTGTAAAAAAATAGATTTATCAAATCCTAATTTAGCCCAAAAGGTAACTGGTTATTTAGTAGGAGGAATTAGCCCATTAGGTCAAAAGCAAAAACTACCCACACTCATTGATTTAAGTGCAAGTGAGCACGCGACAATGTTTGTATCAGGTGGCAAAAGAGGATTAGAAATTGAAATCGCACCTCAAGATTTGATTGATATATTACATGCGAAATGGGTTGAAATAACCACTTAAAATTATTAGTAATATAATTCTAATTTGGTTCTAATACTACTTATAAACAAGATAGAAAAGCGAAGACAATTTGTCTTAAAATAATGTATTCTTATTGAAACAATAAGGCCATAAAGATACACCCTATGACCCATTACATCTATCAATCAAGTTGACAGTAAGAAAAAGCAATTTATTTGATTGCTTCTTTTAAGCTTTTACCTGATACGAATGCAGGTACTTTACTTGCTGCAATTTCAATTTCTTTACCAGTTTTTGGATTACGACCGGTACGAGCTTTACGAGAATTAACTTTAAATGTACCAAAACCAACTAATTGAACTGGCTCACCAGCTTTTAATGATTCAGTAATGGCGGCTAATGTAGCTTCCAACGCCGTTTTTGCAGCTACTTTGGTAATATCAGCTTTGCTAGCAATTGCGTCGACAAGTTCTGTTTTATTCATGGGTATATCCTTACATATTATTTTATTGTTAAAGTTAACATTATAAACGGAGCTAAAACTTAATATTTTAGTGCCGTTACTGTAAACATTACTTAGGTTACATTGTTATTAAATGTAGTCTATATTTGTCTAATATTAAAGAAAAATTTTAAAAATTACACTTTAGACGCCTTGATCGCTCAAAAAAACACCAATATTGCTAATTTTCACTGCTCGTATTTCTTCTTTCAAGCCTTTTATCAATTCAATCATTTCTTTATGTTCTTCGCGTAGCAATCGAAATATTTCCCACTGCAAATCAAATTCATCAATAACACTAGGTAAAGTTTGCTGTTCATCTTCTGAAAGAGTAACATTTGTTCTAGTCATTTCAAATTCAGCGATAGTAGTTGCTGATATGCTACTGACTTTAGCGGTATGTTCGGCGATTTCACCACTCAAGTAAGAGTGCAAAACTTCGCCAAGCGCATGACAAGCATCGATGGCTGGATAAACCATATAAGGACTGTCATCTGTTACAGTTGGAATAATGAGTTCTAATTTTTCAAGCTGTAAATCAAAATTGATTTTTACATCTTCAACTAATAGTGATTCCCAAACAAGATCCAGTATTTTTTTATAATTCTTAGCATCATCTTCGTTTTGTTGTTGATAGCAATGTTGTTGCTGACAATAAAAAACAAAGTTGGGATACATTCGTTCACATAAGCAGACCATAAATAAACGTTGTTTCCATTGTGGTAACTTTTCTAGCCTTAATTGAACAGGATTTTTAATCATGATGAAACCTTTTTGATTGTCGATGTACCGCTTCAATCAAATGCTGTACATTCTCTACAGGGATATCTTGGTGAATACCATGCCCTAAATTAAAAACATGCCCATTGTGGTAGCCATATTCATTAAGAACGACCTCTACATTGGATTCAATTGTTTGCTTTCCTGCATATAAAACTGAAGGTTCTAAATTCCCTTGTACTGCTATTTTTCCTTTTTGAGTAATCTGGCTTAAATTTACAGTCCAATCCACTCCCACCGCATCGCAACCAGTATTAATAATATGATCAAGCCATATTCCTCCTCCTTTAGTAAATAAAGTAACAGGAATGTAAGAAGTTATATCTTCACTTTTTTTACCTTGTTTTAATTGCGATAAAATCTGTTGCATATAGTCAAGTGAAAATGTTTGATAGCTTTGATGACTTAATACGCCGCCCCAAGTATCAAAAATCATAATCGATTGCGCTCCAGCTTGAATTTGTGCATTTAAATATAATGCAATACTGTTTGCGAGTTTTTCAAGTAGTTTATGCAACGCTTTGGGTTCGCTATAGAGCATCTTTTTGATTTTGGTAAATGCTTTGCTACTGCCCCCTTCAATCATGTAGGTGGCTAACGTCCATGGACTCCCCGAAAAACCAATTAATGGAACTTTGCCATTGAGCTCTTTTGTTGTTAATCGAATCGCATCCATCACATATTTAAGTGATTGCTCAGGATCTGGAATGGGTAATCGTTCAATATCTGATATGCAAGATATCGATTTTTTAAATTTAGGTCCTTCGCCCGATTCAAAATATAAGCCAAGCCCCATAGCATCAGGAATAGTTAAAATATCAGAAAAAATAATAGCAGCATCAAGCTCAAATCGCTGTAATGGTTGTAAGGTGACTTCACAAGCTAACTCTGGCGTTTGACACATCGTTAAAAAATCACCTGCTTTTGCTCTTAATTGACGATACTCAGGCAAATAACGACCTGCTTGGCGCATCATCCAAATCGGTGTATAGTCTACAGGCAAACATTGCAAAGCACGTAAATAACGATCATTTTTTAATTGGCTCATATCTTCAGCTCTTCATGTATAGGCTTTATTTTGTTAAAAAGTTTCAGGAAAGTATGTTTTTGAGTATAAAAATCATCTAATTTATCTATTATTCGTGATCTAAAGCCTTAGGCTGTGATAATGTTTGTTGTGCATAACGAATCAAGGTTTCAGAGATATTTTGCATTACACTGCTTTCGGGAGCAAAACGATGCCAATATAGTATTCGCCTTTGATATAACCCTCCAGTTAAATTAACTAATTCACCATTTTTTAATTCTTGCTCAACTTGCAACTTTGGTAACATACAGCAGGCTGAACCTTGCTTAGCCAATTGTACAAAAGCTTCAGATGAACTGGTGATGTGGCAAATTACACTACCCGGCGTAAGGTTAAAATTTTCTTGTAAAAAAGCCTGATGCATATCATCTAGATGGTCAAATGCAACAGCTGGTGCTTTTAGTAAAGATGATCTAGTCACACCATTTGGAAAGTACTTTTTAGCAAAATCAGGTGAAGCCACAAAAATATAGTCTAAAGCACCTAATAAATCAGACAGGCAACCTGGTAAAGGGTTAGCTTGAATGCTAATCGCACCAACTACAGTGCCTAAACGCAATAATTCTAATGTATGTTCTTCATCTTTGACTTGAATATCAAAACGTATAATATTTTTATCTAAAACTGGTTTTAACGCAGGTAAAAACCAAGTTGCTAACGAATCAGCATTAATCGCAATAGATAAAGACAGAGGTGTGGCATTTTGCTCGTTATCACCTAACCATTGCTGTTCTAATAATTCAACTTGATGTAATAAGCCGAGCAAATGCTCACCTTGTTTGGTTGCTTTCGGAGGAATAGTTCTAACGAGCAGCTGTTGACCAAAAAAGCTTTCTAATTGTTTGATACGTTGCGAAACCGCAGGTTGTGTAATACACAATTTATCAGCAGCTCTTTCAAATCCTCGTTCCTTTATCACCGCATCTAATGCTTGTAACGCTCTATAATCTGGACGCTTCATAATCTCTTTATTAATGATTTGATCATTGCTCAAATATTCAATCTACTTTAATATCGTAATAAGTTTTAAACCTATCACAAAGTTGACTTAATTCTTAAAATCCTAATGATTTTTGCTTTCTAATTGGGTACTATGCCATATCTTCAACAATTTTGCTTTCGAATTTTTATTTTTTTAAGAAAAATTATCCTCAAAATAGGGGTGATATTATGACACAAGACGAATTAAAAAAGGCCGTAGGCTGGTCAGCCTTAAAATTTATTAAACCTGATTCTTTTATTGGAGTAGGAACAGGCTCCACAGCATCCCATTTTATTGATGCATTAGCAACAATAAAAGATCAAATCAAAGGTACTGTATCAAGTTCAGAAGCATCGACCCAAAAATTAAAAAGCTATGGTATTCCTGTTCTCGATTGTAATGAAGTCGATTTTTTGGATGTTTATGTCGATGGTGCGGATGAAATCAATCACCAGTTGCAAATGATTAAAGGTGGTGGCGCAGCTTTAACGCGCGAGAAAATTGTTTCAGCCATTGCTAAACAATTTATTTGTATTGTTGATGAATCAAAAGTTGTTGATGTATTAGGTAAATTTCCATTACCGGTTGAAGTGATTCCAATGGCACGTTCCTATGTTGCTCGTGAGTTATATAAGTTGGGCGGTAAACCAATATATCGTCAAGGCGTTATAACCGATAATGGAAATGTGATTTTGGATGTTCATGATCTTGTCATTGCCAAACCAATGGAGCTAGAAAATCGAATTAATAGCATTGCAGGTGTGGTTACTGTTGGATTATTTGCCAATAAAGGCGCTGACATCGCACTTGTTGGATGCAGTACGGGTGTAAAAGAGCTTAGATAAAATCATTTATTACAATTAAGTTAATAAATAGTATTTATCTATAAGTAGCAATTTATATGCTGAAGGAAAAAGAGGAAATGAAAAAATAATGGTTATTCAAACTTTAACCAAAGATGAAAATAAGTTTTTATTACTTGAGGGAGTTCACCCTAGCGCAATTGAAATATTAAAATCCGCCGGGTTTACCAATATTAAATATCATAAAAGCGCATTATCACCTGAAAAACTTAAGCAAGCTCTGAAAGATATCCGATTTATTGGGATCCGATCAAGAACACAATTAACTAAAGATATTATTGATGCAGCACCCAAACTTGCTGGCATTGGCTGTTTTTGTATAGGTACCAACCAAGTTGATCTTGATGCGGCGGCAGTAAAAGGTATTCCTGTTTTTAATGCACCATTTTCAAATACACGATCTGTAGCAGAGTTAGTATTAGCCGAAGCAATATTATTACTTCGTCGAGTACCAGAAGCAAATGCTAAAGCACACCGAGGAAAATGGAATAAGATTGCGACGGGTTCACACGAAGCTCGTGGTAAAAATTTAGGTATTATTGGTTATGGGCATATTGGTAGCCAACTAAGTATTTTAGCTGAATCGTTAGGGATGAATGTTTATTTTTATGATATTGAAACAAAACTACCTTTGGGCAATGCTAAACAAGTTTCAACAATGAAAGAATTACTAGCAATAAGCGATATTGTTTCAATGCATGTGCCAGAAAATCCAACAACCATCAAAATGATTAGCGATAACGAAATTGACGCAATGAAACAAGACGCAATTTTAATCAATGCTTCACGCGGTAAAGTTATCGATCTTGAGGCTTTAACTAAAGCTCTGAAAGCCAATAAGCTCAGTGGAGCAGCTATTGATGTTTTTCCAACAGAGCCTGCTAGTAACAACGACCCTTTTGAATCTCCATTATGTCAATTTGATAATGTAATTATTACTCCGCATATCGGTGGTTCAACTAGCGAAGCACAAGAAAATATTGGGATTGAGGTCGCAAGTAAACTAGCTAAATATTCTGATACTGGTGCAACACTTTCAGCAGTTAATTTTCCTGAAGCCTCTCTACCTATTCCAGCTAAAGGTTCTAGCCGTTTTATTAATATTCATCGTAACCAACCTGGTGTTCTAACAGCTATCAATACGTTATTCGCTGAACAAGGGCTTAATATTTCAGCACAATATTTACAAACTGATTCTCAGATTGGTTATGTTGTTATTGATATTGATAGAGTTAAACAAAGTAAGGCTGAAGAATTGTTAGCTAAACTGAAAACCGTGTCAGGAACAATCCGTGCTAGGTTGTTATTTTAAGGTGATAAGTCAGTACACTTGTTAGTCGCTCAGCTTTAGCGGGGGGTTTAATTTTGAGTAAATTAAATTTGTTTTGCTAATAATTTGCGTCACTCAAATAAATTCCCGCTGATGCAACATCTTAACAATGCTATTTTTTTATTCTTTATCAATTACATCTACTTTAATGACCTTGATGCCTCTTTGTATGAGTGCTTCATAATATTTGTCATCTAATTTATTATCGGTGATAATAGTATCAACAGCATTTAAGTCACACACAACATTAGGACTACGCCTACCAAACTTAGTTGAGTCAGCTAATAATATTAATTTTGCCGCGGCCTTACTCATGGCAACACTGCCGTGATAGCTTTCATTAAATGTTGTCACGCCCCCCATTAAATCAATCCCATCAGCCCCCATAAATAGTTTATCGAAAGTGTAAGATTCAAATATGACCGCAGTTGATGCGCTGTTACTGTGAAAAGAGGCCGATTTACGGCGAAAAGTACCACCTGATAAGATAATAGTATGATCATTATTATGTGTAACAAGTTCATTTACAATGTGTAAGCTGTTGGTCATAATAGTCAAATTATTGAAACTTGTCAGTATAGGAATCATCTGAGCAACAGTACTTCCAGAGTCAAAAATAATTGAGTCACCTTCGTGGATCAATTTAACTGCTTCGCATGCAATTAATTTTTTAGATCCAATGTTGATGTAAGTTTTATGATCAATAGCTCTATCACCAGTTTCACGGTTTAACATGGCACCGCCGTAGGTACGTAAAACTAGACCACTTTGGCTGAGTTGAGTAAGATCTTTACGAATTGTAGTTCCAGTCGTCTTGAAATGCTCAACTAATTCATCGATACTAACTTGCCCATGATTTTGCAGGTATTCTAAAATAGCTGTTTGTCGTTGCCTTACTTTCATATTATGATTCCATCATTATTAGTATATAGGAAATTTTATTTTGCAAACCATTATACTTTATAATGAAAGAAATTACTTTTCAAAATAAAAGATAATTATTAATTGTTTGCTGTTAAGGCAACAATCAACGCACTTTGTGATATTAGGTCGTTTGGAAATATTTTTTCTGGGATTATTTCTGATACAGATAAGCCATGGAGCTGGGAAATAGATTTAGGCAATGCAAATACCGTGATCCCTTTCATTATGATAGAATCAATCACAACTTTATTTTCATCTAATGAAATTGCGATTAATACTCTTGGTCTAAATCGTTTACTTTTACTGCGACCGACACCTAAGTAGCAACCTTTTTGTAAAGCTAGAAACGCTTTATTGAAACGACGAATTTGAAACCAACTAAAAATAATTTGAATACACCAAGCAATAAGTGCTATAGCAACTAGAGTGGTCGTCATATTTAATATTTTTCCATTTTATTTAAGCTAGAATAAAAAGTGCGATAAGTTTAAATTAACTTTCGCACTTTATTTTAACTAGAACATCACTTGTCCACCAGTAATGTTGATTGATTGCCCTGTGCAATATGATGCTTTATCACTTGCATAAAATAGCAATACATCAAGTACATCTTGATAATCACAACCTCGTTTTAAAGGGACTTTATCAATATAAACTTGTTCCACTTGGTTTTCAGGAATACCTAATTTTTTAGCATACTGTGGTATTAACGATTGGAACATAGGGGATTTTAATAAGTTACCTAACATTAATGAGTTTACAGTAATACCGCAATCAGCAAGATCTAGGGCTAGTGATTGTGTTAATCCTACACCACCAAATTTGGCTGCACTGTATCCCGAATTATGTTTGCTACCCACTTTTCCAGATTTCGAATTGATTTGGATAATACGACCAGCGGTATTATGTTTTACCATTAATTTTGCAAATTCACGCGCACATAAGAAATAGCCAGTTAAGTTGACATCAACCGATAATTGAAAATCACTTAATGCAAAACTGGTAATTGGAGCTGCACGTGCAATTCCTGCACTGTAGACTAATAAGTCAGAAAGTTTAAATGTAGCTTCAACGTCTTGTGCTAACTTGATGACACTATCTTCTTTGGTTGCATCAACAACAAAGCCTTTTGCTGTGCCAGTGCCATATTTTTGATTTATTTCATCTGCAACTTTATTTGCATTAGCGGCATTCAAATCTGCAACGGCAACTTTGTATCCAGCATCAGCGATACCTTTACATAAGAATTCACCAAGAGTTTGCCCACCGCCTATAACAACTGCTACTTGTTTCATTTTTTATGTTCCTTAATCATTTACAATTCTAATTTCATCACCCACAAAAAGCTGACTTAGCGTTTCACCTTTTATATGAATGGTTCCTGGTAATTCGGCTTGGCTATTACCATCAAATTTTAATGTGATATGACCTAATTCACGGAAATTAACGCTAGCAACATCACCCACTGCGGTAATTTTGTAACTCTGTTTACCTAGATAAATGGTCTGTCCAACTTGTAAATCTTGTTTTAAATCATCATGATTATGCACAAAGCAGTAATCCGCTAAATCTGCTGGTGCTCCAGTTTTAAACAGGATTAACATGCCATCAGTTAATGCATCTTGAGCAAACTCACCAATTTGACTAATTTTTGATTGATAGATAATATTTGACATTATTAACCTTCTTATTTCTTATTCTTATTCTCATTTAATCCGAGCTTTTTGTTTTTAACGTTAGCTTAAAATGGAATGGAACCATGCCATTTTTTAGACAATCTATTGATAGATAAATAACGATACCGCCCATGCAACTAATACTGTTGGTGCACCGGTTAAAAAGCGGCTAACTAACACCGATGGTACCCCTACTCGCACTGTATCTTGTTTAGCTTCAGCAAGTGATAAACCAACTGGAATAAAGTCGCATGCCGCTTGTGCATTAATGGCAAATAATGCTGGTAATGCTAAATGTGGTGGAATATTACCAAGTCCAATTTGAACACCAACTAATGTCCCAATAACTTGAGCAATAACCGCACCAGGGCCTAAGAATGGGGAAAGTAATGGAAATGAACAAATTAAGGCTAAGATAACCAATCCAAGCGGATTGTTTGCCAGTGGTACTAGCCTATGCGCAATAAAGTTACCCAATCCAGATGCAATGATGATACCAATTAGTGCCGATACAAACGCCATAAAAGGAAGTATTGTTTTCAGTACAGTGTCAATTGTATCTCGACCCGCTTGGAAGAAAACAGCAACACCAGACCCCATACCGATACCAATTCTTGCTAACAAACCATCGCTTTGTTCAGTAATTTTTTTGCTGCTGTCATAATCTTTAAATTCAGGCGATCTATCGTTTACCGCCGGTTCGCTTATTACATCGCCTTTTTTTTCAATGAGTTTGATGTTGTGAGGTTTTACTGCTGAAACATAAATATCTTCAACAATATATTGAGCCAGAGGGCCTGATTTACCTGTGGCATGAATATTGATAGTTGGTATACGATTTTTGGGATAAATTCCGCAGCGTAATGTTCCTCCACAATCAATCACAGCAACACCAATTTTTTCTTTAGGCGGCTCGCCATCTTTAAAACCATCAATAGCTTCCCAGCCTGTTAGATCAACTAAAGTGTCAACTATGGCTGGACGAGTACCTGCTGCAATATAAACAATTTTTTTACCAGCAATAACTGGAAGCTCCAAAGGTCCACCCCAACCTGCTTCGCCTTTTTCAATGTAGATAAATTTTGCCATTTTTTTATATTCCTTATTTTTATTATAGATGAACTTTTCTTTCTAACTTGATGCCCATTTTTCTTTCAAAAATGGCAGTACAAAAGTCAGTAATCCAACCCCTAAAGAAGTTAGCACCTAAACCGACAAGGAAATAACTCACAGCAAGAGGGCCTAAAGGTAAATTTAGGGTAGTTAAACCGGCCGCTATTCCCAAATAAACAAAAAGTTCACCAGGGTTAACGTGTGGAAAGAGTCCATTCATTGAATGGCAACTGTAAGATGAAGCTGCGTAGTAGCTTGGTTTGTAAAACTCTGGCATAAAACGACCTAGGCTTAATGTCATTGGATTACAAAACACGAAAGTTCCAATAAGTGGTAATAATAGATATCGAGAAATAGGATTGCCCGCACAAGCTTGTGCTAAACGTTCAATACGTTCTTGCCCAATAAATTTAATTACTGCGTTCATCACAACGAGTAATGAAATTAATAATGGTAATATATTCGTTACCATACCCACAAATACCTTGCCACCTTCTTGGAATAAACCAATAAACCATTCAGCACCAAATGAAATAGCATCAATCATATTGTCTCCTATTGAGTTAAATCTTGTATTAATGCTATCAACTTTGAAACATAAAAACTTTTAACTAAATCACATTTTGAAATATTTTCTTTTATTTTAAAAGTTATTGTTTCAAATAAATATAAAAAAGAAAGAAATAAGAAAAACCATAGGTTACTGAAATAGCAATGATAGTAAAAAATTAACGTTTTTTATTGGACATTGACATTAAGTTGGCGTAATTTTGTGAATACGGGTATTTATTATTCAATTTGAAGGAGAATATATCATGGCTAAAAGTACGACTTCTGCTAAAAAACTACAACAATCAGCTATTTTGTTTCCTACTGATCTTGGTCAAAAAGCATCAGAAGATATTTCTGGCGCAATGAATTCTGTTTTAGCAGATGTATTTGCTTTATATTTAAAAACTAAGAATTTTCATTGGCATGTTAGTGGTCCTCATTTTCGTGATTACCACTTAATGCTAGATGATCAAGGTGAAGAGCTATTTGCAATGACAGATCCAATTGCTGAACGAGTCCGTAAGCTAGGCGGTACAACTCTACGCTCAATTGGTCATATTGCAAAATTACAAAGTATTTCTGATAATGATGCAGGCTTTGTTGAGCCATCAGATATGCTCGCCGAACTATGCCAAGATAATGTAAAACTAACAGAACGTATGCGTGTTGCCCATGATATTTGTGATAAATACAATGACACCGCTACTGCCAGTCTAATTGAAGAGTGGATCGATCAAACAGAACAACGTGCATGGTTTTTATTTGAAGCAGGCCGAAAAGTCGACTCATCAGGACATTAACAATGTACTATTATTTAAGAGGTATTAAAAATACCTCTTATTAAAAATAAGTGGAGATTTAAGATGAGTAAAAAAATTGCTGTACTGGTAGGGAGTTTGCGCAAAGACTCTTATAACTTAAAAGTAGCAAAAATTTTTCAAAAAATCGCACCACCATCACTTTCATTACAAATTATTCAAATTGGCGATTTACCTTTATATAATGAAGATATTGATAATGATACCCCTCCTGCCTCTTATACTCGTTTCCGCAAAGAAATAGCCGATTGTCAGGGTGTTATTTTTGTGACACCAGAATATAATCGTGGAGTTCCTGCTGTTATCAAAAATGCAATAGATGTTGGTTCTCGTCCTTATGGTAAGAGCGTTTGGTCTAAAAAAGCCGCTGCAATTGTTTCCGTTTCACAAGGTGCAATTGGTGGATTTGGCGCTAACCATCAACTTCGTCAATCATTAGTATTTCTTGATATGCCGACATTACAACAGCCTGAAGCTTATATTGGTAATGTAGCTTCTGCTTTTGATGAAAGTGGTAATATTACTGAAAAAATTAAAGAATTCTTAGCCCTTATTATTAATAGCTATGCAAGTTGGGTTGAAAAGTTAAGCTAATAACTCTTTATTTTAAGATTCACAGTCAATATAATTGACTGTGTTTTCTTAACAAGTAAGTTAACTATTTTTGCCATGCCTATATTTTTTCCTAATAGTGAACAAGAATTATTGCAACGAGCTCAGTTAGCAGCAGGTTATACTTTTGGCGAGATAGCACAATACTTAAACATACCTATACCGAATAATCTAAATAAACAAAAGGGTTGGGTAGGCAATCTTATTGAAACTTTTTTAGGAGCAAATGCTGGTAGTAAAGCTGAGCAAGATTTTGCTAATCTTGGTATAGAGCTTAAAACTATTCCTGTGGATAAACACGGTAAACCACTTGAGACAACCTTCGTTAGTGTCACACCATTAATGGCTAATCATGGCGTTATTTGGGAGACAAGCCATGTCAGATATAAACTTGCAAAAGTACTTTGGATTCCGATAGAAGGAGAAAGAACTATTCATCTCGCAGATAGAAAAGTTGGAAAACCTATTATGTGGACACCAACTCAAGAACAAGAACAGCAGCTCAAACAAGACTGGGAAGAGTTAATGGATATGATAGCGCTAGGGCATGTTGAAAAAATTACCGCTCGATATGGTACTTATTTACAAATTAGACCTAAGGCTGCTAATGGACAGGCTCTTACGGAAGCAATTGGTGAAAATGGTAATATTATTTTAACTAGACCACGTGGGTTTTATTTAAAAAAAACATTTACAATGCAAATTTTACAAGCTTAAATTTACTAATCACTTTGATCATAACCAAAACATATTAATTATATATTTTTTAATACCAAGTTTTCTTTAAATAGTAAAATTCTTGACAATAGATCACGATCCCTTTTAAAAATAAAGAACATCTTTCCGCTCATTTTCACAAAAAATCCAATCTACATCACAATTATTCACACTAGTGATTTACTTTGAGAATATGTGAATGTAAATTTAAATAAACATTTGTGACTAATAAAGAGAATTTGTGAGAGGTGTTGAATGAATATTATTTTGGCTGGACACGGAAGAATTGCATATGAAATGAAAAATAGCATTGAGATGATTGCAGGACTATACCCTAATTTACATACCATAACTTTTGAACTAGGGGATAGTGTTGATAGTCTAAAAGACAAATATTTAAAAATTATTAACCAATCAGAATCAAAACAGTTCATCATTATCACTGATATATTTTCAGGTAGCCCTTATAACGCAGCCACCATTCTAGCAATGCAATTAGGTAATATCGAAGTAATTACTGGATTATCTCTACCACTTTGCTTAGAGCTATTAAATCTTGATTTCTCTGTTATCAATATTGAAAACGTATTTGAACAATTAAACAAAACTGAGTTAAATTTTATTAAATCTTTCAAATCGTTATCTAAAAATGAACCTACAAAGGAGGACTTATAAATGATCATAAATTTAGTTCGTATTGATGATAGATTGATTCATGGTCAAGTTACTACCGTTTGGACAAAAGAAGCCAAAGCTGAAAGAATTATCATAGTCAGTGATGAAGTTGCTAATGATGAAATACGTTCAACACTAGTTAAACAAGCGGCTCCACCAGGAATTAAAGTTTCAGTGATAAGTATTAATAAGGCCGCTGCAGTCTACAAAAATCCTAAATACGAAAATGACACTGTTTTTTATCTTTTTACAAATCCAACCGATGTTTTACGATTAGTCAATGCAGGTGTTCTCATTAAAGAGGTTAATATTGGAGGTATGTCGTTTAAAGAGGGAAAAAAACAAATTACCAAAGCCGTTTCTGTTGATGAAAATGATATATCTGCATTTAAAAAATTGCATGAGATGGGCATCAACTTATGTTTAAAAGTGGTTATTACCGATCCTGATATTGATTTTATTAAAATTCTTTAGCTGGGTTATCCATACTAACTAACATAATAATTAGCAGGAGGGAAACATGGATATTTCAATACTCCAAATCATGTTCATTTTTATTTTCTCGTGCATCGCAGGGATGGGAAGTGTACTTGATGAATTTCAAACACATCGTCCATTAATTGCATGTACCATAGTAGGCCTAATATTAGGTGATGTAAAAACAGGTATCATTTTAGGCGGTACACTTGAGCTCATAGCATTGGGTTGGATGAATATAGGGGCAGCCCAATCTCCAGATTCAGCATTGGCTAGCGTAATTTCAACTATATTAGTTGTTGTCGGAAGGCAAGATATCCAAACAGGAATAGCTATAGCTCTTCCTGTTGCAGCAGCAGGACAAATATTAACTGTTTTTGCAAGAACTATTACAGTTATATTTCAGCATGAAGCCGATAAAGCAGCAGAAAAGGTTCAATTTCGAAAAATCGAGTTACTTCATTTTAGTGCGCTTTTCGTACAAGCATTAAGAGTCTCTATCCCTGCTACACTTGTTGCAATTTACGTTGACGCAAACACCGTACAATCTTTATTAAATATGTTACCAGATATTGTCACTGGTGGTCTTTCAGTAGCTGGTGGATTTATCGTTGTAGTTGGTTATGCAATGGTATTAAACATGATGATTGTTAAATATTTAGCACCATTTTTCTATTTGGGTTTTGTATTAGGTGGATATTTAAATTTTAGTTTACTTTCATTTGGTATTTTAGGGGTTATTTTTGCCATTATTTATGTTCAATTAAATCCAAAGTTTAATGTAATAAAAAACAATGACAAATTTATAAATCCGACAGCAAATACCAATCAAATAATCACTGATGATGAGTTAGATGATTAATTATAGGAATTTTATTATGAAAGAGATGTTAAAAACCGTTCAAAAAAAAGATGTGATTAGCACATTTATTCGTTCTAATTTTCAACAAGCTTCTTTTAATTATGAACGTATCCATGCACTTGCTTTTTGTGTAGATATGATTCCAACAATCAGACGAGTATATAATACAAAAGATGAACAGCGCCAAGCGTTAAAAAGACATTTATCCTTTTTCAACACAACCCCAGCAATGTGTGGCCCTGTGCTTGGTGTCATCATAGCGATGGAAGAAGCAAAAGCAAATGGCGCACCAATTAATGATGGAGCAATTAATAGCCTCAAAATTGGATTAATGGGTCCTTTAGCTGGAGTAGGCGATCCTCTTGTATGGGGAACATTGCGCCCTATCACTGCGGCACTTGGTGCATCTTTAGCTCTCACAGGTAATATTGCAGGTCCATTATTATTTTTTATTTTGTTTAATTTAGTCAGACTTGCCATGAAATGGTATGGTTTAACCTATGGATTATCAAAAGGAATAGGTGTTGTTAAAGATCTTTCGGGTAATCTTTTACCCAAACTGACAGAAGGTGCTTCTATTCTTGGCCTATTTATTATGGGTGTACTAGTGACCAAATGGACTTCAATAAATGTTCCTTTAGTTGTATCTAAAACTACCGATACAAATGGTAATGAAATCATTATGACAGTACAAGGTATACTCAACGATCTCGTACCTGGTTTACTCCCGTTGGGTTTAACATTGTTAATGATGAAATTACTCATAAAAAAAGTTAGCCCAATTATCTTAATTTTTGCTTTATTTGCTGTAGGTATTATTGGTTATGGGTTAGGTATTCTAGCTTAAAACAAAAAGCATCAAAACAATTTGTTATAAATATTTCTTCTTACAACTATCAGTATAACAGGGTAAGCAATATTGAGTATAAATTTGAATCGAATTTAATTTATTAAAGAGGAATATATGAAAACTCAAGCCGTTAGATTATATGGGGAAAATGATCTTCAATTAGAATCTTTTGAACTTCCACTGATCACTGACGATGAGGTATTAGTATCTGTCATTGTTGACAGTATGTGCATGTCTTCATTAAAGCTAGTAAATCAAGGAGAAAACCATAAAAAAACACCTCCAGACCTAAAAAATAATCCAATCATTATTGGGCATGAGTGCTGTGGTGATATTTTACAAGTAGGTAAAAATTGGCAACATAAATTTAAAGAAGGGCAAAAATATGTCATACAAGCAAACTTACAACTTCCTAATAGCCCTTATTGTGTTGGTTACTCTTATCCGAATACGGGAGGATGTGCAACCTACATGATAGTTAATCACGACGTATTAAAACAAGATTGTTTGATTCCTTATAATGGAAAAACTTATTTTGAAGGTGCTTTAATTGAACCTTTATCCTGTGTTATTGGTGCTTTTAAAGCTAACTATCATTTAAAACAAAATAGTTATGATCATGTTATGGGAATAAAGCCCAACGGGAATTTGCTCATATTAGGAGGAACAGGTCCTATGGGGATGCTTGCAATAGACTATGCTTTAAATGGGCCAATCAGGCCCCATAAAGTAGTTGTCACTGGAAGAAATAAAGGAAAAATAGCGTATCTGGAAACATTATATCAATCACGCAATGAAGTCGAACTTGAATTTGTTGATATATCTGATAGCGTAGATCAACTATCTCTATTAAAAAGCAAATCTTCAAAAAATAGTTTTGATGATATCTTTGTCTTTTTACCATCAAATAAGCTAATTCATATAGCATCACAATTATTAGCATTTGACGGTTGCCTTAATTTCTTTGCAGGACCTCAAAACAAAGATTTTGAAGCAAAAATTAATTTTTATGATGTACATTATAATTTTACTCATATTGTTGGAACATCTGGAGGAAATACAAATGACATGCTTTCAGCTGTTAAATTAATTGAGTCAGGTAAGATTGATGTTGCTAAAATTGTTTCACATATAATGGGCATAGATCAAGCCAGTAAAATAACTCAAATTCAAGATAAAATTAAAGGAGGGAAAAAATTGGTCTATACTCACAAGCGATTTGAACTCAAAAGTTTAGAATATCTAACGAATAGTGCTGATGATGTAGCACTAAAGAAAATATTAAATAAAAGTCATGGTATTTGGTCAAAAGAAGCCGAAGATTTAGTATTAAATGATTTTCCTGATATTGAATCTTATTTTTTTGATATACTTTAATAACAATCAAGATGCCATAATGGTAAATTATCATAAATGACATCTTGATATTCTTTGAATAAATAGTGATTTTTTAAAAACCATGAATAATAAGATAATATAACCATGATCAATAATAACTTTGGTAACTATGATTTTGAGCAACATAAATTATTAATAAAAATTGCTCAACTCTATTATGAAGAAAATAAAACTCAGTCTGAAATAGCCAAAATCGTACATATACATAGATCAAGTATTAGTCGAATGTTAAAAGTAATACGAGAATTAGGCATTGTTTCTATATCAATTAATTATGATTTACTGCCCAATATTGCATTAGAAGAAAAAATTCTTAATAAATTTAATTTAAAACAAGTTATTGTTGTACCTGTTAATCAAAATATCGATAATGACAGCAAAAATCAAATTGTCTGCAATGTCGCTGCAAATGTATTAATTAAAAATATTCATGATGACGATATCATTGGTATTTCATGGGGGCGCACAATTAATTATATTGTTAGTAGTTTAAAAAATGATAATACTCATTTTAATAATACAATTATCGTACCGATGATTGGTGGGCCATCAGGAAAAATTGAAACAAAATATCATGTCAATAATATTGCATATAAACTTTCCAACAAATTAAACAGTCAAGCTATACTTATTGATTACCCTGCTATTGTTGATACTGAACAATTGAAATTAGAAATTGAAAAAACTCAGCATATGAAAGAATTAAAGGATTGTTGGAATAAGATTACCGTAGCGCTTTTTAGCATCGGTTGCCCTGCTATCTCCAAAAGTTCTATTTGGTATGGTTTTTATGGAGAATTATTTCAAGCAATTGCTAATAAAAAAATTGTAGGTGATATTCTATCTCGCTTTTTCGATAATAAAGGAACAGAATTAAAAACACCATTTTGTAATCAAATTATTGGAGTAACTTTAGATAATCTAAAAAAAATTCCATTAAAAATATGCGCAAGTGGTGACTCCGAAAAAATCAATAGTTTAAAAGCGGCATTAAATGCGAATTATATTGATATATTAGTTATTAGTGATGAAATGGCCACTCAATTAATTAACTAATTTTTCAACAAAAAGATTAGCAAATAATATTCGTTACTAGAAAACAATATTACCATCTATCAGACTTAATCTTATAAAAATCTAAATAATATCAAGCATTAAAATTTTAGAATTCCTTTGATAATTATAAAGTTTTTTCTTTTTAATCGGTAAATCATCAACTTCTGCAGGGTTAAAACCTTTTTCTCTAAACCAATGAATACTACGTGTAGTTAAAACAAATATTTTTTCGAGTCCTAGCTGGATCGCTTTTTCTGTTAACTTTTCAATTAAGTCATCTCCTCGAGATGAATTGCGATAATCAGGATGAATAGCTACACAGGCCATTTCTCCCATTTTTTCTTCAGGATATGGATAAAGCGCTGCACAACCAATTGTCATATTATCACGTTCAATAATGGTAAATTTATCGATCTCCATTTCTAACTGTTCACGTGAACGTTTAACCAAAATACCTTGTTCTTCAAGTGGGCGTATGAGTTCTAGAATTCCTCCAATATCGTTAATAGTTGCTAAACGCACTTGTTCAGAATGTTCCATCGCTACTTGTGTTCCAATCCCATCACGCGAAAATAATTCTTGCAAAATTGAGCCATCAACCAAATAACTTACCAAATGGCTTCGTCTGACCCCACTACGGCATGCTTTAGATGCTGCACGTAAAAAACGTGCTTCACTAGATAAAAGTTTACCTTGCTGCTCTTTTTTGTTGACATAATTATTCGCATCAACAGGATAAAGGTCGGTAATAACACGACCGTTTTCATCTAGTACTCCTTGTTCAGCGCAAAAACTGATTAATTTATCCGCTTTTAAGCGAATAGCAACTTCGGTTGCAACATCCTCAGACGCTAAATTGAAACTTTCACCAGTAACCGAAACGCCAACAGGGCCTAGTAACACAATTGAGCCACGATCTAGTTGTTCAGCTATAGCCTCGTTGTTTATACGACGGATTTTACCTGTATGACAATAATCAATCCCATCATCTACCCCTAAAGGTTGTGCAATCACAAAATTACCACTTACAACACTGATATGAGCTCCTTGTAATGGAGTATTATTTAAACTCATTGATAAACTTGCGGTAATATTGAGTTGTAATGAACCTGTAACTTGTTTAATGATGTCTAGTGTTGTTGCATCGGTAATACGCGTATTTTTATAATATTTAGGTGTGATATTATGATTTTTTAAAGATTCATCAATCTGATTGCGAGCACCATTAACAATAACAAGTTTAATACCAAGACTATAAAGTAAACCAATATCACTGATAATACTTGAATAAGTATTACTTTTTAACACTGCGCCTGTGAGCAAAATTACAAATGTTTTACCATGATGTGCATTAATATAAGGTACTGAATGTCTTAAGCCATCAACTAACTCAGTTGTACGTTCTTTCATTTTCACAACCACCTCAAATTGAATACTTATTCACTTTTTATGTATTTTTATTTATTTTTGGTTTTATGGCAAGCAATATTTTAAGAATCTAATAATAATCTTAAAATTTGCTATTAATAAAAGTTAATGACTTAAGCTTAATGATTTTTGATTAAGTAATAATGGATTAACAAAATATTGAATTGTTAAATACGAAAATAAATTAAAATTTTATGAGATGTTAATATCGAAAAAAAGCATGCCATATTGGCATGCCCTCTAACATTGATCCTCGCCAAAAAAGTGGACACAATTCGCCTCTATAATATAAATACAAATCATAGGAGACAAATATCATGGTCAGAAAATTTAGTATCGAATTCAAACAACAATCAGTGGATTATGCGTTATCTAATGCACACCTTTCTATCAGCGAACTTG